>NZ_JBAHYJ020000067.1:0-138780 GCF_036697665.2 Scytonema sp. PRP1
GCGCCGAAATACTGCTGCTTTCCCAGAATTCAGTAGCTTCCTAGCTTGTGTCGGATGCACTGGATTGAGTGGTGTTTTGTTTTGGTCGATTAGAAAAACATAATTCGACATATTCTGTCATCCTTATTTCTAAGTAAGGTTTACCTCGACAATGATTTAAGAGCTTACTAGGAAGACGGCACTACAGCTATAAACCTGTTTACTGATTGCTTAACCGTCTTCGACAGTGAGAAGTTGTTAGGAGAAGCGCTAGCCATGCAGGCGGTGAGACCAGTGCTGCAGGAGGGTTTCCCGACCTAGGCAACTGGCTCTCCCGTTGGGGTTTCCCACGCCCAGGTGACTGGCGTTGGTTTCCCTCCGTAACAAACTTCGGTGGCTACAAACTGGCGTTCATTTGTAGGTGTCATGACTCAAAAATCGTAGACTTCTAGAGTCTTAGTCTGCACGCTCTGACTTTGTACAGCTTTGTCTATAGTTGACTAGTTCTGTATAGGTTTTTCGGAGCGCAGATGAGTAGAACCTGTCACTTGCTCTGCATCCATGGTCAACTTTCTAGAGTTAAATAACAGCTTACCCTACCGTTTAGTCAACACCAGTCTCATGGCGATCGCCACCGACAAGATTGATCCGGCTTGTTAAACTAAATTTACGTAGCTATACAGCTTTAATTCCAAATCCATCATTCAAAACTAATTTTTAACTTTAATTTTGAATTTTCAATTCCAGTGGCGGGCTAGCTTTTCCCCATACTCACAACTCTATGTGGTTCCCCACCGCTGCTGCTAGACTCATAAAAATTGCTGCTAGACTCATAAAGATAAAGAGTTTGACACTCTGCCGAGGCAAACTTTGTTTGACAACTCATAAGCTTTGGTTCCTGCGGGCAAGTAAGGTGCAGATATGAAACAGCTTATTTTTGATGATAATAACAAATATTTTGACAAATTTTACCATTTTTGCGGCTCTTACTACTGCTTATGCAGGTTTTTAGCCGTTATGTCCCTGAAATTATCAGTCTAACTTTTAGCTTGACTAAATTGATAAGGTTAAGAGAAACTAACAAATATGAGAAGTAGTACCCTATACAAATAATAATTTTTGTTAACTTTATGAGATATATATTTTGAGAGATGGAACATTAGTTAACAAATGGCAAATTTGTAGCTAAGAGAAAACGCTGTCTCACATGGCTACTTTTGTAGCAAGTCGCTACAGCAATACTGTCCAAGCCTAGGATTTTGGTTAGCAAAAAGCATGGAGACTTTAGAGTTCGTAATTTATCCAGACGGTCGGGTACAAGAAAAAGTCACTGGCATTGTGGGTGCGTCCTGCGCTGAAGTTACAGCAGCGATAGAGGCACAGCTAGGACAAGTACTAACTCAGGAGTCAACTTCAGAATACTTTGCTACCAAGGTGCAGCAATCTGGTGTGGTAAATACGCAAACCAGCCGCAGCGATTGGTAAGTTTTCAAACTAGTTTAGTTACATTGATTTAGAACCACCATGTCACACTTTAGCCAAATCAAGACCCAAATCCGTAACATTGATTCCTTGAAAGATGCACTGACAGAATTGGGTATAGACTGGAAGCAAGGTCCACGGGAAGTCCGTGGTTATCGCGGTCAAACCCATAATGCCGAAGTTACCATTGAGCAGGAAAATGGTTATGATATCGGCTTTAGATGGACTGGCAAAGAATACGAACTGGTTGCTGACTTACAGTACTGGCAGCAAGACGTATCAGTTGAAGGTTTCTTGCGCCGCGTCACACAACGCTATGCATACCAAACAGTAGTCAAAGAAACTGCTCGTGCTGGATTTCAAGTTGCTGAACAACAAAAAAATGAAGATGGTTCTATCCGCCTATTAGTACAGCGCTGGAGTGCGTAATGTCTGATTTTTTGCCGTCGCCGGAACAAGAGGAAGACAACCGCTCAGGTTTTGAACCAGAATTGGGCGGTTTTTTACGAGACGCGCCAGAACGTTCTGGTTTTGAGCCGGAATTGGGTGGTGTTTTGCGGCAAAAGGGTGTTTATGTGGACGAAGTTACCTGTATCGGCTGCTTGCACTGTGCCCATGTTGCCCGTAACACATTTTATATTGAACCAGATTACGGGCGATCGCGTGTGATTCGTCAAGACGGCGACCCAGAAGAGGTTATTCAAGAAGCAATTGACACTTGTCCTGTTGATTGCATCCACTGGGTTGATTACACCAAATTGAAAAAGTTAGAAGAAGAACGGAAATATCAGGTCATTCCCTTAATTGGATATCCAGTGGAAGGGGCAGTTGTAGCTGCCCAACGGCGACGGAAAAGGCAAAAACTAACCCGTAAAAAATCTCGTTATTAAAGTTAGTTTCACCTCATGTAGGAGGACTGGTTTGACCAGTCCTCCTATTTTTAATGATGAAACTTAGGCAGTGTCTGGTGGCATAAGTAGTATGGATGAGTTTGCTCAACTATTCTTTCTCAGGGAAAGTCTGCACCTTGCCATCGGGACTAAAAACAGCTCGAATTTTTACAGATTGTCCATTTTTATTAGGAGAAACAAAAGGTTCACCAATCAGAGGCATCCCTGTGCGGTCAACGAAATCTCTGGCAGCTTTTCCTAAAGGTAAAATTTGCTCAATTGAGCCGTCAACAGCCACGACTAAACTATACTCAATGCTTTGGCTCAATCCCGAAGGCGGTTGCCAACCTTTTTTCAATTTTTCTCTAGCTTGTGCGACTTGAGCCGTATCAAACAACGTGTCACTACTGGTAGCAGCAGTGCCACTACTAGTTGTAGCCACTTCTGTAGGGAGATTGCCTCTATTTCTACGGGCTTCCCGCAATCTGGTGATTAATGCATCAGTACCACTTGGTTCAGAGGTGCCTGGTTGCGAGAAAGATGGCTCACGGCTAGCACCACTGGAATTGGGTAAGGTGGCTAGTGGTGGGGGGGCGTTTGAGATATCGGGAGATATGTTACCTGTGCTGGGCAAATTGCTTGGTATTGAATTCTGTTGCTCTGCTGCAGAAGAAGTGCCACTCTTTGGAATTGATGTTAATGCCGTACTGTTTTGCCTTGGTTGGGATTGAATAGCAATTTTTGGCTTTGGTTCTGTGTTGAGTGGAGAGGTTGAGAGGGTTGGAGCTTTTGGTGTTCCAGGTATATTCAGCGTAGTTCCTAAAGATGGTAAAGGTGCTGTGGGGACATTACCTAGGCTAGGAGATGTTTGGGACGCAGAGGGGAGTGTAAATTTTCCAGATGTTTGAGGTCTTGCAGGCACACTAGGCAATGTTTGAGCGATCGCTGGTGGAGAAGCAGTAGAATTAGGTACTTGTAACGGAGAACCAAGCGGTGGTAGCGACTGCGAAGGCAAACTATCAGGGGGAGCGAATGTAGGTAGTCCTGATGAGGGTTGGTTCTGTGGTGAGGATTCTAAAGCAATGTTCTGTTGTGCCGTTGGTTTTTTGGCTGTCTGCTTTTGTCTGTTTTGGTTAGCATACTGCCAAGTCAGTGGTGCTAAACCCACAGCTACAACCAAAACTGCTGCAACCGGTGCCCAAGTCGGTATCCGACTCCTCGTAGAACGAGGCGTGAGATTTGGTAGCGCCATGACATCAGCAGAATACTCATCTAGAGCAGTTGCTAAGTCGAATAATTGTAGCAGACTCAGCTCAATGACAGGACCAGATCCTGGGTTTGCCAGAGAACCAAGAAAAAGGTTGTGAGTTAAGTGAGTGCTAGGTTTTATGTGTATATCTGCAACTGGTCTCTGGGTAAAGGAGTTTATCGCTTGAGTTTCTAGTAAAGAGGAGTTGTTAAAATTTCTTTCTTCAGGCTCATCAGATATGAAGCTTGCGTCATGTGTTCTGGAGAAATTTGCCCAAAAGCTTTCAGGAGACATTTGCAGGAACTCTTGGACGTAGTTTGTCACTACTGCACACAAAGCCTCTAGCTGGTCGCTGTCGCCTTTAATTGCGATTCTCTTTTCCTCTGGCAATCGCGGATCGTCAAAGCGAAGCTCAAACTCTAGCTGCTTGAGGACAGATTTACCCATCCACTGAGACAAAGCTGAACTCTGCGCCAAGACTTCTAGCGTGCAAGTGGGCGGTGTATACCGACGGATCACAGAATTTGATACAGGCATGGCAGGAACTGCGAGCAGGATATTTTTGATTTTTGATTTTTGATTTTTGGTTTTTGATTGGGAAATCTAAAATCTCACAAATCTCAAATCTAGAATTTGATGGAACGGTCAATCAGTGCTAGCCACAGACGGCGGTGCCCACCAGGTCCACTGTAAAAAAGTAAATCTATAAGCATTTTTAGTGCTAGGTGGGTAAGTTCATCAGTGGAAATTGTCGCGTCTTCCTCCATCCGCTCTTGGTAAGTGTTGCAAAAAGCATCAATATAATCTCCAAGTAAAGCAGCCTGATGAGGTTCGCGGTTGTCTTCCGCCATTTGTTCCAATAGACCAACAGCACGGCGAATCAATTCTTGGTGCTGTTTGGCAAGATAGCAAGTAATGAGAACAAGCGCCCTAGCTTCCTCCACATCTAGTTTTTTTCGTCCTCCTTGACCTTTACGCAGCGGATTAGACTGGCGCAGTCGCCATAATGCCACGCGATCCGGCACTCTCGACTCTAAATTGAGATTGACTGCCGCTTGTAGCATTGCCTCGGAGCCAATGCCAGTTAAAGTTTCTAACGCCAACAGCACCAAGTCCAACTGGGTTTTGATATTGTCCCATTGAACTGAATTCGGGGCTGGGAGGTTAATTAAATCCTCCCACTGAGAACTTGGAGCGGGTGAATTCGCGGCAGAGTGCATAACTTTTAGCATAGGTGATCAGGCTGGTAGGGGCTGTTGCTGTTACCCATTTTGAAACCAGACTCTCAAGGCTGAAGATTGGTTTCCAATCACTATTAGCCGAAGCCAGGAGCTACAGCTTCTATCATTTTGGTGAACAGCAGAGGTCTTTGTCTTAACTCTATGACGAAAAGCTATTTTGAAAAAAGTATAAGCTTTATAAATTGTGTTTTGTCTGCCGAACACATATGGCTGATTTTTATTTTTTATTAAAAATACACATCGGTATACAGATTTTTACTAGTACCCGATCGCTATTTATAGTAGCGCAATTGGTTACTAGTGATTAAGCTAACACACGTATAACTTGCTTATTTTTTTGTTAAGACATTCATTTGTCACAAGTCATCTCTAATTAGAAATAACTTATGACAAAGCACGTCTCTCACCACTCATGATGCAATGTGAATGCATCACAGCTTATTTCAGTTATACTCATTGCCACAAGAAAAACCCGGATTCTTGCTTGAAGAATCAAATTTCAATACTATTCAACGTAAGCAACCGTCACACCAGTACCGCCATCGGCTTGTTCGGCTGCTTCGTAACGGCTGACTCTGGGGTGATGCTGCAAGAAGGCGTGAACTCCTTGCCGCAGCTTACCCGTGCCATGTCCGTGAATAATCCATATTGGTCCTGTTGCTTCGGAAATTGCTTTGTCTAAAGTTATTTCGGCATCAGACACCCTACGCCCACGCAAATCTACCGTATTTTTAGATGTGCGAATTGCAGGAGTTTCTGCCAAGGTTGTGATTTTTGACTCTCCTCTGCTCCTAGCCTCGTCTGCTCCTCTATTCTTGGCTTCCTTTACAACTGGTTCAGCTTTTTGACCATCTAAAGATTCTACGTCTTGTACCTTCACCGTCATCTTCATGATCCCAAAGCGGACTGTTAAGTCACCATCAGAATCAGGAGCAGTTAAGACTTCCGCTGTTTGCCCTAGCTTGGGTATACGGATGCGATCGCCCACTTTGGGAACAAATCCCACTTTCGGTTTTGGTGGTGCTTTTGGTATAAATTTTTCTTCTATTTGTTTCAAAGCATTGCTTGCTTGTTGGGCGTCTTGTGCTGTTGGCTTACCTTGCTGCAAACGGCGAATCACTTGAGCTATCTCACCTTTTGCTTGAGTTATTGCCTGCTGCACTGCCACCTCTTGCGAGGCACGCAAAGCACGTTCTCTTTCCTCTAATCCTGTGGCTTTTGCGGATACTTCTTTGTATAAACGCTCAGCTTGCTGCAACAAATCTTGTGCTTGTGCTGCTTTCGTTTCCTGACTGCGGCGTTGTGCTTCCAACCCAGCAATCACCTGATTAACTTCGTCTGTTGCTCCTCCCAGTTGGGTTTTCGCCTGTTCCACAACTTCTGGTTTCAAACCCAAGCGACGGGCAATTGTCAGAGCGTTAGAACGTCCTGGAATTCCCCATAGTAAACGGTAAGTGGGTGAAAGGGTACTTTCATCAAATTCTACAGAGGCATTTTCAAACCGCTCATCTTCATATTTCAGTGCTTTTAGTTCACCAAAGTGAGTGGTCGCAATTGTCAACAGGGCATGGTCTGCTAGATATTGTAGTAGCGATATTGCCAAAGCACTTCCTTCAGCAGGGTCTGTTCCTGCGCCCACTTCGTCGAGCAAGATTAAAGACGAGGGGAGGGATGAGGAAGTCTTATCCTCCTCATCTGCCTCATCTGCCTCATCTGCCTCATCTGCCTCATCTGCTTCATCTCCTACCTCGTCTATTGCTGACAAAATCCGACTGATGCGGCGAATATGACCAGAAAAGGTGGATAAGTTTTGCTGTAGCGACTGTTCATCGCCTATATCTGCCAGCACCTTGTCAAACCAAGGCAATTCTACGGGTTCACGAGCAGGCACAAATAAGCCTACTTTTGCCATCAATACTGCCAAACCCAGAGTTTTCAAGGTTACAGTTTTACCGCCAGTGTTTGGACCGGTAATCGTAACTACCCGAATGTGCGGCGCAATCAGCAAATCAACCGGGACGACTGCAGATCCTTGTTCATGGTGATGCTGCCACTCTAAAAGCGGATGACGCAACTGCCGCAAGGTAATGGTTTCGTTTTCCTCACGGTGAATAAAGCGGGGGGGATTTGCTTTGAGCCAGAAACTATAACGCGCTTTTGCCAATGCCAAATCCAAGGTTGTGACAATTGCTAACAACCTTTCTAAATCCGGCTTGACAGCAGCAACTTGCTGAGTTAAATTACGGCGAATCGCTTCTTCTTCTGCTTCCTCTCTTTTGACCAACTGCCGCAATTGGTTTCCCAAAGGAACTATGGAATTCGGTTCCACGTACAATGTTGCGCCGCTCGTGGAAGTATCGTGGACAATGCCCGGTACAGCGTCTTTTTGGGGCGCTTTCACGGGAATAACATAGCGATCGCTTCTTTGTGTAATGATTTGTTCTTGAACTGCATTCGCTTTTACCTGTAAAATATTATGCAGTTTTTGGGTGATTTGACTGCGTACTTGCCGAACAGAAGTGCGAATTTCACCGAGTTTTAGGCTGGCGCGATCGCTCACCTGCCCTCTTTCATCTATACACCTGTGAATTTCTTGCTCTAATTCTGGATAAGTCCGTAAATCGGCAACCAAATCATTCAATATCGTCAAATCTGGGTGGTTGTCGATCACACGACGTAAGTTTCTTGTACCAGCGAGAGTCGTGGCGATCGCTAACAGTTCATCTCCTACCAGAATTCCTTGCAGTTCTGCGCGTTCTAAAGAATCACCAATATCTTGAATTCCTTCAAACGACAACCCTGGACCGAGGCGGTTTTCCAGTTCGTAGATTTCCTTTGTTTGCGCTAACAACTGCTCACTTTCGGGTGGCGACGCCGGAATTTTTAGATGGCGTGCAGCAATAGTCCCCAGCTTGGTTGCCGCAAAGGTGGACAAATGCTGGCAGAGGCGAGACCATTCAAGTAGTTCTAAAGTTTCAGATTGGATCAAGGCTTAAAAAACATCTAACCTGAATGAAATATGAAATTATGGTAACAACACTATCGCCTAAGCTGCTCACCCGCTAAGGTGAAATTTCCCGTAATCATTAAATAATTTCTTTGTCTTGCCAGTACAAGAAGTCAGGAGTCACAATTGAGCGCATATGTATTGCCCCAAAATATGTCTAGGTCTTTATTGCCCCGGACATAATTTTGAGGCTCCCTTACCCAATCCCCAATCCCTAATCCCTAATCCCCAATCCCCAGTCTCTTTTACAAAACCTCTGCAAATACCCTCATAATTTTGATACCCTAGCTAGAACAGATTGGGGTACAAAAGCGTGGACATTCAAATTGGGCGGGGAAAAACGGCTCGCAGGGCATACGGAATAGATGAAATTGCACTCGTCCCTGGAAACAGAACACTAGATCCAAGTTTGGCTGATACCAGATGGCGCATTGGCAATATTGAGCGCGAAATTCCGATTATCGCCAGTGCAATGGATGGCGTAGTTGATGTCCGCATGGCTGTGCTTCTGTCGCAGCTAGGAGCATTGGGCGTTTTGAACTTAGAAGGAATTCAGACTCGCTACGCCAACCCAGAGCCTATTTTAGACCGCATTGCCTCAGTGGGTAAAGAAGAATTTGTTCCCTTGATGCAAGAACTTTATGCTGAACCCATTAAACCGGAATTAATTGAACAACGGATTGGGGAAATAAAACAACAAGGCGGCATTGCAGCAGTGAGTGCAACTCCCGTAGGGGCAAGCAAATTTGGTTCAGTCGTGGCAAAAGCAGGTGCAGATTTATTTTTTGTGCAAGCAACTGTAGTTTCTACTGCACACCTGTCACCAGAGTCTGTCGTGCCACTTGACTTGGCTCAATTTTGCCAAGAAATGCCGATCCCTGTGATTTTAGGAAACTGCGTCACTTATGAAGTCACCCTGAATTTAATTAAAGCAGGGGCAGCAGCAGTACTGGTGGGAATTGGTCCTGGTGCAGCGTGTACCTCTCGTGGTGTGCTGGGTGTCGGTTTACCACAAGCAACAGCGATCGCCGACTGTGCTGCTGCACGCGATGATTACTACCAAGAAACTGGCAAATACGTGCCAGTCATTGCTGATGGAGGTTTAATCACTGGCGGGGACATTTGCAAGTGCATTGCCTGCGGTGCCGATGGTGTGATGATAGGCTCTCCTTTTGCCAGAGCCGCCGAAGCTCCAGGAAGGGGATACCATTGGGGAATGGCGACTCCTAGCCCCGTCTTGCCTCGTGGTACCCGCATTCGTGTCGCCACCACTGGCACCCTAGAGCAAATCCTCAGAGGACCAGCACAACTCGATGATGGAACTCATAATCTTTTGGGAGCCTTAAAGACGAGCATGGGCACTCTGGGAGCCAAAAACATCAAAGAAATGCAGCAAGTGGAAGTTGTGATTGCTCCTTCTTTATTAACCGAAGGTAAAGTCTACCAAAAAGCACAACAATTAGGTATGGGTAAATAAAGCGACTCGGTACTCGTTAGGAGTTAGTCGTTAGTAGTACTGTATGATAACCAACGACCAACAAATGTAGAGACGCTTTCATCTGTTGCGCCTCAGTCGGCGCACTTCTCCATGCCCGATACTCAATGCTGCACATCGAATTATTAAATAAATTTTTCCAGACTCTCAAACTATTACTGGAAAAATCCCATATGTCGCCTAAAATAGAGATAGCGGAGACGCATGTTTCCGTTCACTCCTCACACCACACTCCGCCCGGCTACTGTTCGGGCGGTTCCTTAATAAATAGTTATTTTGAATAAGTTCAAACGCCATATGCAAAAGCCATATGCAAAAGTATGTGTCTGACTGGCAAGCAGTGGTTTTTGCTATGGTAGAATTTTCAGCAAACTCCAACATAATAATAGGCAAAGGTTTTTACGCATGTCAGCAGCGGCACAAGTTACAGACTCTACCTTTAAACAGGAAGTACTAGATAGCGAGATTCCTGTTTTAGTTGACTTTTGGGCACCCTGGTGCGGACCTTGCCGGATGGTTGCCCCTGTTGTCGATGAAATTGCCGGGCAGTTCGGAAGCCAACTCAAAGTAGTTAAAGTCAACACCGATGAAAACCCGAATGTTGCTAGCCAGTACGGCATTCGCAGCATTCCTACATTGATGATTTTTAAGGGTGGGCAAAAAGTTGATATGGTGGTGGGTGCCGTACCGAAAACTACACTAGCTACCACTGTAGAGAAATATATTTGAACACAATCGCTTGAAAACTGCTAAACAGTCTTCGGTTTGCTCTTTGAAAGTAAAGATTCGTAAAGAATGGAGAGGCGGCAATCGCCTCTCTATAAATTTGTTGCTTTTGTGATTCAGCATATGTTTAGTAGCGCTTAGGCGATCGTAGCCGAGGGAGTTTTTTGTTGTGGGCGATTATTTGTAAAGTAAACATTAAATTACCGTAGGGTGAGTTTTCAGCCTCTGTACTAATCTCTGATTATGTATAAAAGTCGAAAGTGCTACGTAAGGCATCATAAGGTGAAGTTACGTTACACTTTGTTAATACACCCAACGGCTGCATAAGTCCTATCGCGTCAACCCCTTCTCAAGAGCCCAGACGCTACGCGCAGCTTGCGCCTTTGGCGCGAGCGCGAGGGTGATCGAGTACACAACAATTAACTAAAGCAGTCCAATAGACATTCCTTGGCTTGCAGCAGTGAGACAAAGTGGGTTAAGTTGGGAATTGCAACTGCTGGCATTGGTATGGCGATGCCGATTAGAGGCTGTTTGTTACCCAATTGCCAACAGACGTAGATCGCTGCGTCCGTTGCAAATAGAATCCGATATCGAACCATTTGGTCTGATCAAGACAAGTTGGCGACAGCAACGATTACCAGTTCTTTGGTTTGTGTTGAACCAAAGGTACTTTATCTTGTGAAGAAGTCGTTAAAAGTCAAGAGGAGGCAGTGCGTTGCTCCCGCCAGTATCTGCAAAGGATTTCCCGTCACAGGTGGCTGGTGATCCCAGTACTGTAAGCGTTTTACGCAGACTACGTGAAGCGCGTTAGCTCCGAAGCGGAGCGAGCTATGGGCAGGGTGCTGAAGGGCGAATGAGGGTTTGCCGAACCACCAGTCAACTGACGTGCCACAACGAACCGCACTCGTACGCATTAGACGCGCAGCGGCGTGCCGCAGGCTAGGACACGTAAGCGCAAAGCGCACACTTCGTGTTCGCGCAGCGTGCCGCAGGCATACGCGCAGCGTGCGCTGTCTTCGCATAGAAATAAGAGTTTCACCAGAGTTCTTGCGTAAGCCCTAAAACTCTGGACTTTGGACTTTGCGTAGCGGTTTAGAAATTCCACATGAAATTTAGATAAAATGTAATGCCATTTTGGCAGCAGTTCTCATGACCTCCAAAGCGTCGTTTGACACATTAGAGTCTCTCCAAACCGATATCGCTAAATTATTTGAACACTTACCTACGTCAAAGCATCAGCAATATATCATCCAGGCGCTAGCGACGATAGTGCGTCTGGCTCAGAAGAGTGAAGAAATTGAACGTCTCGATTGGAAGATATTGTCCACTGCTTTAGCAGATATGGAACTCGGTTTCCAGCTGTTTTATGCTTATCGACACGTTCGCAAAGTCACAATTTTTGGTTCTGCTCGTCTATCGCCAGAAACACCAGAATACCGCATGGCGTACGAATTTGCTCGCTATGTCTGTCGATTGGGATTTATGGTGATGACAGGTGGTGGTGGCGGAATTATGCAAGCGGGTAACGAAGGTGCTGGACGAGAAAATTCTTTTGGTTTGAATATTCAACTGCCTTTTGAGCAAGAGGCAAACCCGGTTATGCAGGGAGATCCGAAGCTCATTAACTTTAAGTATTTCTTCACCCGCAAGCTGTTTCTCCTAAAAGAAAGCGATGCTATAGCCTTGTTTCCAGGTGGTTTTGGGACGCAAGACGAAGCTTTTGAGTGCATGACCTTGAGCCAGACAGGTAAGTTTGGTCCGATACCTTTGGTTTTAATCGACCACCCTGGAGGTGATTACTGGCGGTCTTGGAGCGAATACATCGAAAAGCAACTGGTGCAAAAAGGTCTGGTAAGTCCAGATGATCCCAGCCTTTACACGGTGACGGATAACCTGGATGTCGCTTGCAAAGCGATTACCAGTTTTTACCAAGTCTATCACTCCTGCCGCTACGTGGGCGATCGCCTAGTCATTCGTCTTAAATCAGATTTATCAGATGCTGAGGTCGAACAACTTAACACTGATTTCAGCGACATTCTGGTTACAGGACAAATTGAAAAAAGTCAGGCTTTACCACAAGAAGCGCAAGATGAAACTTTTGCGCTACCCCGCCTGATTTTATACTTTAATCAAAGAGATTTAGGGCGATTGTACCAGCTGATCAAAGTGATTAACCACATGGGTACTCCTTCGCCCGAGGAAAAGGCGCATCCGGAGAGGAAGTAGGAGAGCAGGGGACTAGGGGAGCAGGGGAAATCAATTCAAAATTCACGTATTCAAAATTCAAAATTTGAGTCTCCCTCATCTCCCCCATTCCCCTGATCTCCCAAGCACTGCATCAGCTATCGCTTAGCACCCAATTTACGAGAGTACGAACGCCAAAACCAGTCGCACCAGAACCGTTGTAGCCATTTTCTTTTTCTGTCCAAACTGGACCTGCAATGTCTAAGTGCGCCCAAGGAGTTTCTTTGACGAATTGCTTGAGGAATAAAGCCGCAGTAATTGAACCACCGGGACGTGGTCCAGTATTCTTCATGTCGGCAATGCCAGATTTCAGCCCTTCAAAGTATTTTTCTTCCATTGGCAAGCGCCAAAACTTTTCCCCTGAGGCTTCAGCCGCTTTTTCTACCTGCTTAGCTAAAGCATCATCAGGAGAGAACAAACCAGCAATGTCATCTCCTAAGGCAATGACACAAGCACCCGTAAGAGTTGCTAAATCAATAATTGCATCGACTCCTAGCTTTTCAGTAAATACCAAGGCATCTGCTAGAGTCAAACGTCCTTCTGCATCGGTATTATTGACTTCAATAGTTTTGCCGTTGGAAGCTGTCAAAATGTCGCCTGGGTGCATGGCACGACCGCTGATCATATTCTCTGTGACAGCGGAGATGAAGTGAACTTCGACATCTGGTTTGAGTTGACCAATCGCTTTAGCAGCTCCTAAAGTTGCGGCAGCACCACCCATGTCAATTTTCATGGTTTCAATGCCGCTACCTGCTCCTTTAATGTTAAGTCCACCAGAGTCGAAGGTTAAACCTTTGCCGACAATCGCTAGCTTACGTTTTGGTGTCCCTTCTGGCTTATAAGTTAAGTGAATAAACTTAGGTGGTAGTTCAGAAGCTTTTGCTACTCCCAAAAAAGCTCCCATGCCTAGTTTTTCACAGTCTTCCTGTTCTAGGATTTCTATTTGCAAACCGTGATCCGAGGCGATTTGTTGAGCAGTTTCCGCCATTGTAATTGGTGTTAGAGAGTTAGCGGGAGCTGCAACCAACTGCCGTGCTAAAAATACACCAGCGGCAATTTGATTGCCACGGGTAATAGCTGCTTCCTGTCCAGCCAATCCCAGTAAATCGACTGTTTCGACTTGTGGTCCTTTATCCTCTGGTTCAGATTTAAAGCGATTATCCTGGTATAGTGCTAATTGAACTCCTTCGGCGATCGCTTGCGCGGTTTGTGTTGGATCGTTGTTCCAAATTGGCAAGCTAATCCCCAAAGTTTTGCTCTTTTGCTTTTTAGCTAACCTGGCTGCGGTAGCTGCGGCTCTGCGCAAGCCGTCTAATTTTAAAGCTTCGGGTTTCCCTAAACCTACTAGTATAATTTTACGAACTGGGCTATTAGCACCTACTCGGGTGAAAACACTGCTGCCTTGTTTGCCCTTAAATTCCTCTTCGGTAATGAGTTCTTTTATACTACCAGCCAACTTTTCATCTAAAGTTGCAAGTTCGCCAGTTAACTCTACTGCATCTTCAAATAATCCAATTACTAAACCATCCCCCGTCCATTCTAATAGGGGAGTATCAGTCGCACGAATGTCCATTTCCTGTATTCTGTGTAAAACTTCTTGTACCAGTATTGCGCAAAATAGGCGCTTTATGCTAACTGGAAAGATGGGGTAGAGAGCGAAGCGAGTATTGCCACAATGACTAATGAGTCTTGACTAATTCTGCGACTACATTTGCTAGGTGATCTGGCATCACAGGCTTAGAAAGATGTCTTTGGAAACCTGCTGCAAGCGCGAGGCTACGATCTCTATCCCCAGCATATGCCGTCAGGGCGATCGCCGGAATGTCTCCTCCCTGTTCGCGTGGCAATGCCCTAATTTGCCGAATCAAGCTGTAGCCATCTTGTTCTGGCATACCAATATCGCTAATCAGGACATCTGGTTGGAATGTCGTTAGAATTTCTAATGCTGAGGAAGCAGAGGTGACAGCAGTGGCGATCGCTCCAAAATCTTGCAAAGCGAATATCAAAAAATCTCGTGAGTCAGCGTCATCATCTACTACCAAGACGCGCACTCCTTCTAACGGAAATGATGGGGTGTTGAGCTGATCAGATAATGAGGGAAAAGAATTTTTCCCCCATCTTTTCCTTTTCCCCTTTGCTTATCTTTCTTCTCAAGGAGTGGCAATTGCACCGTAAATGTTGCTCCTTGTTTTTCTCCTGAACTCTGTGCGCTGACAGTTCCACCATGCAGTTCTACGAGGTGACGTACAATTGCTAACCCCAATCCCAAACCGCCGTGTTTACGAGTGGTAGAACCATCTGCTTGACGAAAGGAGTCGAATACGTAAGGAATAAAATCAGATTTTATACCAATCCCTGTGTCTTTTACAGAAATTTTGGCATAGGATGCTAAGGAATTTTCTTCCCTGCGCCCCTGCTCAAGAGCTCCCTCATCTACCCATTCGAGATTCACTTCTACGAGTCCTCCGTGTGGAGTAAACTTGATAGCATTAGACAGGAGATTCCAAACAATTTGCTGTAATCGGTTGGGATCGCCTAGAACAAGGAATTTTGGCTTTTGGATTGTGGATTGGGGAGGTAAAGAGAATTCTCTTTGTGCGCTTGTGATTTTGTCTTCGGTTGCTAATCCAGAATTTAAAATTGTAAATTGCAAATCGATTGATTTGGCTTGAGCTGCTAGACGCATTGTGTCAATTGCGGCTTCAATTGCTGGAATCAAATTTGTTGGGTAAGGACGCAGAGTCAATTTACCACTTATTATGCGAGATACATCTAGCAAATCTTCAATAAGTTGTGTTTGTAACTTGGCGTTACGCTCAATTGTTTCTAAGGCACGACTTAAGCTTGTTGGATCTAAGGTGCGGCTGCGTAGTATTTTTGCCCAGCCCAAAATGGCATTGAGTGGCGATCGCAATTCATGGGAAAGCACTGCCAGAAACTCGTCTTTAATCCGGTTTGCCTGTTCCAATTCTTCTTTTTGTTGCCGTAACTGAGCTTCATTTCTCTGTAATGCTTGCTCTGCCAGCTTATAATTTGTCACGTCACGACCAATCGTCAGTAATGATTGGATCGTCCCATTTTGTGTAAATTCCGGCACTATACGTGTTTGGTAGTAAATGCGTCCTTTTGAGCCGGTAAAATCAAACTCCATCCAGCACCCAATTCCTGTGGCAAACACTTGGCGCAATTTTTCTTGCCAAGTAGCAAGTTCCTCTGGATACCCCATTTCGGCAACGGTTTTGCCAATCCACTTTTCTAGTGGTATGCCGGTTGCTAGTTCTGTTGCCGGATTTACGTAGCAGTAGCGGAGTTTAGTATCAATGCGGGCGATCACGTCGGGTGAATTTTCTGCTAAAGCTCTAAATTCCTGCTCGCGGCGGTACAGTTCTGCTTCGGCAATTTTGCAGGCGCGTTGATACTCAGCCTCGCGCAGCGCACGGCGTACTGAAGGGACTAGACGCTCTAACCGTTGCTTGAGAACATAATCAGTTGCCCCCCTTTTCAGGGTTTCAATGGCGACTTCCTCACCCATTGTTGCGGTCACAAAAATGAAGGGAATATCTGGGCAGTGATGCTGCGCCATCAAAAGAGCTGTAATACCATCAAATCCAGGTAAGGAGTAATCTGAAAGAATTAAGTCAAAGCCATCTTGATCCAATGCCGTTTGGAATTCAGCTTGCGTCTTCACGTGTACCTGTTCGCAGGCAATACCGCCTTCGTTGAGCAGGGCGTGGATCAGTTCTGCATCTAGCAAACTATCTTCGAGCAAGAGAATCCTTAGACCTGACATTGCTATATTCCTGCTACTCCTTGAGTACTGCGTGCCGGAGGGATGGAACCGGGAGGCGGTTCATTAATTATTGCCCAAAATAAGCCAAGTCCTTTAATGACTTCAACAAATTCATGAAAATCGATAGGCTTAACCACATAGCCGTTGACGCCAAGGTCGTAACAGCGAGCCAGATCATGCTCCTCTCGCGAGGAGGTCAATACGACCACCGGCACGATTCTCAATCCTGGATCTGCCTTGAGTTGCGTCAGGACTTCTATCCCATCAACTTTTGGCAATTTGAGATCCAGCAGCACTACAACAGGATGACCCTCGCGGCGCAAACGATACAAACCTCGACGATACAGGTAATCCAATGCTTCTTCGCCGTCACGAACGACAACGACTTCATTGCCCAAATGGTTTTCTGCCAGTGAAGTCAGGATTAACTCAACATCGTTAATGCTGTCTTCAACTAGGAGAATGCGCTTTAATTCCATCGTATACTCTCTACTCTCCACTTCTCACTCCAGACCCCCTTGGTAGCGAAAAATAAAACGTCGCTCCATTATCTATTTCACCTTCTGCCCAGACGCGTCCACCATGACGGTGAATAATGCGTTGGACATTTGCCAATCCTACACCCGTGCCTTCAAACTGTGGATCGCTGTGCAACCGTTGAAAAACGCCAAATAATTTGTGAGCGTATTTCATATCGAAACCAATGCCGTTATCTCGCACGAAGAATACCACTTCTTGCTCACTGCTGGTATTGCCTACAGTAATTTCTGTTATGGGGCGGGTTTTGCTATACTTAAGAGCGTTTTCCAGCAGGTTACGCAGAACCAGCCGCAACATTGAGGGATCACCATATACTTGAGGCAAGGATTCTATTTGCCAGGAAACTTCGCGGTTTTTATTTTCTGATATGAGATCGCGTTGCACTTCTTGCACCAGTAGATTCATGTCAGTTGTGGTATGACGCATTTCTGAGCGTCCCACACGGGAGAAAGTTAACAAATCATCTATTAATTTACCCGCTTGTTTGGTGGCTTCAGTGATGATGTTCACGTAACGCTGACTGGTGTCATCCAGTCCTGTTGATCCAAGGCGTTTTTGCAGCAAGTCTACAAATCCGGTGATGTGCCGCAACGGTGCCCGCAAGTCATGGGAAACTGAGTAGGAAAAGGATTCTAGTTCTCTGTTGGCAGCTTCTAGTTGAGCTGTGCGTTGTTTCACCCGTTGTTCCAAAGTTTCGTTAATTTGGCGAATTTGAGCCTCGGCTTGCTTACGGTCTTCAATATCAATACAAGAGCCGATGTAACCAAGAAACTCACCTTCGGGGGTGAACCGAGGCACGCCAATATCTAAAAGCCAGCGATATTCTCCATCAAAGCGTTGCAGGCGGTACTCCATTCGGAATTCTTGGCGGGCATCAAATGCATGAGTATATGTTTCCAGACAGCGCACCATATCATCAGGATGGACGCCTTGAACCCAACCATCACCTAATTCCTGCTCCAACGTCCGCCCAGTAAAATCTAACCAAGGTTTATTGAAGTAAGTACAGAGTTTATCTTTACCAGACATCCAAACCATCACGGGAGCAGTATCTGTGACGTGGCGAAAGCGCTGCTCGCTTTCCATAAGGGCGGCTTCGGCTCGTTTGCGATCGCTTATGTCGATAGTAATTCCGTCAAAGCGCTTCGGTGTCCCAGCCGCATCACAGAAAGTACGCCCAATCGCCCGAATCCAGCGTACTTGTCCATCTGGGGCAACTGTGCGGTAGTCAACATCATAGCCACCAGTCTGATCAATAGAGGCTTGAATTGCCTGCCGTGTGGGTTCCCGGTCATCACAATGCAGCAGTTGATAAAATAAATCGATAGTGACTTCGGCATCAGGTGGTAGACCAAAATGCGCTTTGCACTGGTCATTCCAAATCAGCTTGTCCAGTGGTAAGTTGCAGTACCATAAACCAAGTTCGGCTCCCTGGATAACCAAATCCAGACGTTCTGTACTAATTCGCAAAGCATCTGCCTGCTCTCGCAGTGTCTGCTCTATCTGTTTGCGGTCAGTAATATCATGAGCAACCGCATACACTAACTTTAACTCAACATCAGGAACAGAATTCCAAACTAGCCATTTGTAGGAACCATCTTTGCAGCGGTAGCGGTTCTCGAAATTGACGGTAATGGCTCCTGTTACCAGGTTCTCGACTTCTTTTAAGGTTTTTGCTCGGTCTTCTGGATGGACAAACTCAATAAATGGTGTGGTTAGCAATTCTGCCTGAGTATAGCCGAGAATTTTTTCACACGCTGGATTTAATCGCTTGAAGTAGCCATCAAATCCAGCAATGCAGAACATATCGGACGATAGCGTAAAGAAGCGATCGCGTTCTGCTTCTGCTCGCTTGCGTTCGCTGATGTCCAAAATGAAGGCGATCGCCTCTTCCTGTTTCTCCCCAGCTAAGGCAAACCCAACTAACACGGGAACACGAGTGCCATCTTTGCGGATATATTCTTTTTCATAAGGAGGATAGACTTTCTTGACTTTTGCCTCGGCGATCGCCGCCTTATCGAACGGCAGATACTCTGGTGGCGTTATATCAGTCCAGCGCACTCCACCGTCTAAAAAATCTTTGCGGCTATAGCCAAGAATGTGCAAGTAGGCATCGTTTACCTCACTCAGTCCCCCGTACACATCGCCATACTGAATACCAATGATATCGGAGTCTACAAATAGCCGCAGCCGCGCTTCACTTTGACGCAATGCTTCTTCTGTCCGTTTTTGGTCATCAATATCTGTGCAGGTGCCAAACCACTTGACAATGGTGCCGCCTTCGTCACGTAATGGTAAAGCTTGTGCTATATGCCAACGATAAACACCATCAACTCGTTTGAGACGGTACTGTACCTCAACTCGGTTTCCTGTCCTAAGCCCGGTTGTCCATTTTTCTATGGCTTTTGGCAAGTCGTCGGGATGAACCACCTGCTGCCAATTTGACAGCAAAGTTTTTTGAGGTTTGAGTCCAGTGTAATCTAGCCAGCGCTGATTGAAGTATTCTCCAAAGCCATCAGAGCGGGTCATCCAAACCATCTGGGGAACGTTTTCGGCAAGCAACCGATAGCGTTCTTCACTTTCGCGTAGTGCGGCTTCTACTTGTTTGCGTCCAGTAATATCGCGGTTTACTTCCAAAAACCCAACAAGTTCACCCTGAGAATTATGAATTGCAACCTGACGGCTTTCTACCACAATTTGCACCCCGTCTTTGCGGGTGTGAATCAGTTCGCCCTCCCAGCGCCCTGTTTCCTGCAAGCCTGTGTCGAGGTTTTCAACACCACCTTCTGGTAATTGGGTTTGCAGGAGTTTATGGCTGACCTGTCCTATGGCTTCTGCTTTTGAGTAGCCATACATTTCTTCTGCGCTTTGGTTCCACTTGGTAATGACATTTTGGGCATCACGGACAAAGATTGCTTCATACGTCAGTTCCAACAGTTCAGCTTGCTCTTGCAGCGTCGCAGCTTGTTGCTTTAGCTTCTGCAATATCTGTTTGCGTTCCCCATCCACCCGGTTAATAAACTCAGCATTACGCCAAATCAGCGCCAAAAACATTACAACCAGCGACACCACGAGCAGCGATATGCTAAACTCGGTGTCGTATTGTTTTGCCCTTTGCCCTAGAAGAATCAACCAGCCCAGAATTAGGGGAAGCGCAATCGCAGTTGGTATCACCTGACGGGCGATTGCCGCTTGCGGCACTGGGCTTTGCCCAATCACGCCGCCGTTCAGTTCAGTCGTAATTGTTTGCATGAAGCCGCGATCAGGATGGGTGTACAAC
Organism: Scytonema sp. PRP1; assembly: GCF_036697665.2. Taxonomy (NCBI): domain Bacteria; kingdom Bacillati; phylum Cyanobacteriota; class Cyanophyceae; order Nostocales; family Scytonemataceae; genus Scytonema; species Scytonema sp. PRP1. The sequence goes on from NZ_JBAHYJ020000067.1 coordinate 19,924, forward strand.
ACTCCCACACAAAACACCCCAAACGCCAGTGCTGTGTGTAACGCCATTGAGGTAGTATAAACGCCGATCTGGTCAAAATTTTTCACCCCGTAGGCATAGCCAACAAATGCTTGCAAAGAAATCAAAGCGGCAATCAAGCTCAAAGCCTGAGCCAGCCAATAACTGCGGTGACTCTTCTGCCCTAACAGCCATAGCGCCACACCTGATAGCAGAAAATTCACGGCGGTATTTGCCTCCATCCAACCTAGGTCAGATGTTTCTACAGCTTCTAGCGAGCCACGGAACAGCAGTTCGTCAATTCTTAAGTTCCACCCAATTAGGTATTGACATAATGTGATTAAGGCAATAAATACGACTGCGAGCGCGCATCCTTGGGCAATAAGGAGTGAGGAGGATGGAGAGGATGAAGAAGTTACCCCGGTGTTCTGGCTTGACAAAAGCCAAAGTGACAGCCCAGACAGCAAGAAAGCGATCGCAGTATTAACTTTCATCGTGAGAAGTCCTGGCATCATGCTCTTAAGTAGAGCTATATCAAATATCCAGCCAATCAATACGACACAACTGACGAAAATAACAAAGACACGCTGCAAGTGTGCAACAGTTCTGGTGGTGAAGTTAAGCATAAACCTTCACCCTAAGTTCAAGCTTCTGTTCTTTGATATGATAGTTGCAGGACATAGTTTCCTACATTGCTTTACCAAATGAAATACTCTGAAAGTGTTTATAAAATCCACCTTACGACTGATGCCAATGTTTATGGATTTACCTTAAGACAGATATTTAAATTTTTGTCACTAATTATTAACAACAAACCCGGTTTTCCAAAGAAACCGGGTTTGTTGATTGAATGTCATCTATTGTCATCTATGACCAGAGCAAAGGAACAACAAAAAGTTACTTGTTATTTCTAATGCCTGTAGATGTATTTACATTCACAGTGGATTGAATAGAATTAACATCAAGGTCAAATTTCGTAGCTATTGCTTGAATGATATTTTGTTCAACTGGTGTAGTCTCACCGTTGATTTGGGCAATTCTGTAACACTGAGCCAACAAGGGTACAGCAAAATCACGGTTGAGTTGATTGAGAAGTGTATCCAAAGGTTGAGGCGATTTAATGTTTTGAGATATTGCTTCCAAGGAGGTAGAACTGAGATTCAAAGCTTGCAACTCTGGCAAAATATCTTGCCATGTTTTTTCTGGATAAGTGGCAAGGATCATGTGAACCAAAATTTGATCCATTAACGCTTCTTGAGCAATGGCTTTTTTCAGATAATTTTCGCTCTGTTGTTTTAACTCTGTCAGTGTCTCTTGAGAAGTGAGCGACTTTGATTCATCTAGCTTCGCTTCATAAAATCGACAAGCTGCATAGCCCAGTGAATAAATCATCGTTGCATTAGAACTAGCACCAATTACTGCACCAGCAAAAGGTATATTTCGCAGCAAACCTAAACCTGTTGCTTTCAAAACACGACCACCACCCAACGCCAAACCAAAAATCCCCAACACTTCTCCCTTACGGGAAGGGTCTTTTAAATCCAATCCGTAGACAGCTGCAATTTGATAAACCATTTCTGACTGTAACTCTGTGGTAGCTGCTAAATCAATTGCCAATAAAGCCGCCGCGAATCCAGGTAAAATACTAGTTGCCAATCCAATACCGCCTGCCTTTGTTGCTTTCTCAACCATGATGCGGTGGGCAAGCTGGCTAGGAGATTCCTTGGGATATTTTTCCTTAAGCTTTTTGGCTGCTGCTTCCGCTTTGTCCAAATTGACGTTATCAACAGAACCAAGAAGCCAATTCAAATTTAAGACTCCAGATAGTTTTCGGATCAGCCAGATTTCACTCAAACGATTGACGACCTTTCCTGCTGTTTGAGTCCCTTGCGAAATCAACTGGTTTGTTTGTTTTGTCGCTGCTTCTTTGACCCCAACGACTTTTTCTGCTACGCCTTTTCCAGCTTCCAAGAAGGATTTTAAAAAAGATTCTCTATCTTTTTGCTGAGTGTTTGGCAACCGATTATCGGCATGTTGTGATGCCGAAGCGGGTGAATTCACTGTTTTTTGTTGGGGTTCGGTTTTCATTTTTCAGCCACCTAGCAAACATCTTTCTATTTTGTTTGTAGCTTTGGTGCCATTGCTTTTTCCTCTCTCTGTAAGCACAATTTGTCGAATATCTTTCGTGGTTTATCCAACCATTAGTCTAATAAACGTTCATTAAAGCTACGACAACAGTCGGTTTTGGCTCTTGTAAAGTGTTCGTTAGAGCTGTCAACACTGTACAATCAAGAGTCAAAAACTTTCGCCGTGTTAAATATTGTGAGGTTTTATGAATCGTTAAGGATTTTTATAATAAATCAAAAAAAGAGTGCCGAAACCCGCTTCGTTATGCAATTGTTAAAGATATACTAGTTCTTGTTTTGAGCCATATCTCACTTGCTTTGTCAGTAACCACCGATTCATGAATGTCAACGAGTTTTCTTTGCAGATCAAGGTATGGCGCTCACAATTGGCTGGACTGCTTGAGTATACTCAGAAATCGGCAGCCCCAGAGAAACTTCTGAGCAAAGCGTTGGAAGAGCTACACATCGCTTTAGAAGAACTGATGGTAGCCGAGGAAGAACTACGCCAGCAGAATGATTGGTTGGAAAACGCTCAAAAGTTGGTGGAAGGAGAACGTTGCCGTTACCAAGAATTGTTAGAGTTTGCACCTGATGCCTATTTACTCACAGATCACAATGGAGTCATCGAAGAAGCTAACAGCGCCGCTGCTATCCTCCTGAAGGTTTCGCCGCATTTGTTGGTAGGCAAACTCCTAGTCAGCTTTATTCCCCTTACAGAACGACAAAGTTTTCGCTCTCATCTGAACAAGCTTCATCGACAAGAGAAATTACACGAGTGGGAAGTACGCGTAAAACCCCGTAAATGTGACCTGATTGAGGTTGCCATAACCATGGCAGCTGTGCGCGATCGCTCTGGAAACCTGATTGCTGTACGCTGGCTATTACGTGATATCAGCGAACGCAAACTCTTAGAGTTGGAACGCATCGACCTTTTAGCGCGCGAACAACAAGCAAGGAAAGAGGCTGAAGTCGCACGCGCACGAATGACGAGTATTCTCGAAAGTATTACTGATGCTTTTGTCACTATAGACACTCAATGGCGTTACACTTTTGTGAATTCTCAGGCAGAAAAACTTCTAGGAAAAAGTGCTAGGGAGCTAACTGGTTTGAGGGTGTGGGATGTATTCGGCGATACAATAAATTCCCAATCATATACACTGTTTCATCAAGCACTAGAACAGCAGGTGAGTGTCACCTATGAAGAGTTTTTCCCAATATTTAACAAGTGGTTCGCTGTTCGCCTCTATCCGTCTCCAGATGGTCTATCAGTTTACTTTTTAGATATTACAGAGCGCAAGCAGACAGAGAAGGCTTTGCGGCAAAGCGAATCTCGGTTTAGGCGTTTGGTTGAGTCTAACATCTTTGGCAGCACAGTCATGGATTTTCTTGGCAACATCACAGAAGCTAACGATGCTTTTCTTTTGATGGTCGGTTACACAAAAGAAGATTTACGTGCTGGCAAGCTGCAATGGATAGATATGACTCCTAGAGGATATCTGAGCTTGGATAAGCAGGCGATCGCACAGGTGAAAAAATCTGGCAGTTGCAACCCTTATGAAAAAGAGTTTATATGCAAAGATGGCAGCCGCGTCCCCATTCTCATTGGGATGGCTTTATTAGAAGGTTGTGTTAATTGTTGCATCTGCTTTGTTCTTGATCTGACGCCGACGAAGCAATTGGAAAAGGCTTTGCGGCAACAAGCTGCGGAATTGACTCAGGCGAACCGCACCAAAGATGAGTTTTTAGCCGTAGTCTCACACGAGTTGCGATCGCCCCTTAGTGCTATCTTGGGCTGGGTACAAACACTACAAAATGGCTCTTTAAATCCAACCACAACCGCACGCGCTATGGAGAAAATTGAGCATAGCACCCGGACACAAATACAGCTCGTCGAGAATCTTCTGGATATTTCCCAAATTATTACAGGCAAGTTGCAGATGAAGCTTGTTTCAATTGCACTTGCCCCTATCATCGAAGCAGCGATTGATCATGTCCGTTTAGCTGCTGATACCAAGCAAATTCAACTTCACTCAAACTTAGATCCAAAGGTAGGCAGAGTGTTAGGCGATGCCAAGCGTTTGCAGCAAATTATGTTGAATCTGCTATTTAATGCGATTAAGTTCACATCCCAGGGGGAAGAGTAGAAGTGGATCTCCAAAGAGTCGAGGCAGATGAGGCAGATAAGCCAAATAAGAAAGCAACTTCCTCCTCATCCTCCTCATCTTCCCCACTCCCGGCTCTAAACTGCCTAAACTATGCCAGAATTACAGTGACAGATACAGGCATTGGTATCAACCCTGAATTTCTACCATTCGTCTTCGAGCGCTTTCGCCAAGCTGATAGCACAATGACAAGGTCATACGGTGGTATGGGATTAGGTTTGGCTATTGTGCGCCATCTCGTAGAAATGCATGGTGGGACTGTTCACGTAGCTAGCGCAGGGAAAGGACTGGGTACGACGTTTACAGTTGAACTTCCATGCGACAGTCTATGAAAGTCAGGTCAAAATTAACTATCCTAAGAGCGTGAACAACATCAGTTCCTCAAGAATTAAAGCATACTCTTGGGGTCTAAGTGTTCATAAATACGCTAAAACTCTGCTTACCCCAGCGCTTCAACTGTTTGGGCGCTACTTTCTAAAAAATTGTTAGCTTTCATAATTTCATAAAGATTCGTATCTGTTTCTAATAAGCAAGCGTGTCCGCTTTGTGGTAGTACCACCATTTTGGCGTTAGGCAAGATATTGACTAAACGTCTTGCTTCATCCAAAGAAGGTAAAAGTCGGTCGTTGGCACCGGCAATCACCAAAACGGGTTGAGTGAGGTGACATAATTCCACATCATCAACATGAAACTCTCTCAGTAAAGAGATTCGCCAGAGGACAGTTTGTGGTGGTACGGTGCGCATGGTTTTCAGGAGTTCGTGCCTATCGCTTTTGGAAATGCGTGCCAAAGCTGCCAAAAACGGCAATAAACCTAATGCGCCGATGTCATAAAGGTTGGATGGGACTAAGTAAGTCAGTTGAGAAGTCCAAGTTAACAAAGGGCGAAGATTAAAGGCGCTGGCTGAGTTGATAAGAAGAATGCGCTTAAAAAGCTGCGGTGCTTTGATCGCCACTTTCTGAGCCAAACAACCCCCAAAGGATTCTCCACAGAGGTAAACCGGACGCTGTTTCGTTTTTTCTAATTCTGCATGGATTAAGTCCAATACGTTATTAGCCAGCACATCCCAACTGGTGAAGTCTTCCCTTGGAATTGCTAAACAACGGACATCAAAGCCGGCTTCTAATCCAGCAGTTTGCGATCGCAAGAGTTGACCGGTTCCATCCATCCCTGGCAAATATACAAACAACGGAAACTCTGGCTGGAGTCTTTTAGGTGTGAGGAAACACGGCTTGAGCTTTACTTTTGGAATAGTCATGAGTCAACAGTCATTAGTCATGAGTTAACAGTCATCAGTCATTTGTTATTTGTCAATAGTTATTCGCTCACTAAGGACAAACCACATCGGACTAATGACAAAGGTTATTAGTAGCAACCTTCATGTAGTAACTTTGCAATTTCAGAGTGACAATGATTTGTCAATTCCGTCACCACAGTTTTTGCTTTTTTCCCTTGGTATTTTTCTTTTTGTAGAGGCTTAATCCAATATGGGCGACCAATCAATACGGCGACACGACGATATGTAACTAACGGATGCCAACCTGGTTGATTAAATAAAGGTTCTGAAGGGTCAAACAGGCTTAATACCCTCAAAGGTACAGCAGATGTGTTAACTTCTTCAAGGGACGCTATTGCAATTGGCAAAATTGCTAAATCCTGTACTTGGGCTCGCAATGCCAAGTGAGCAAAACCTCGTTGAAATTCGCCCACCCGGTTGGGCTGGGTAAATTCCACCATCGGTTTTGTTCCTTCGGGAAAGACTCCTACTATTTGCTTTGACTGCAATAGGAGTTGTGACTGCTGAAAAAAGCTTTGCTGGCGCTGTTGGTTTGCCTCCTCTAAGGGAAAACAGCCTAATTGTCCTGTGACAATCTCCCGCATTATTGGGACTTGCCCCATGTAGTGATGGCAAGCAAAGCGAATCGGATTTGATAGCGCCGCCATTAAAATTGGTGCATCCATAAAGCTGCGATGATTGCTCACTACTAACACACTGGCATCTTGGGGAATGCGATCCTCGTAATAACGAAATATTTTGGTTGATAGCGCCGCCAGTAACCAGCGAGAAATCTCAAGGGGGCTACTTACACTCATGTCTTTTCAATATAAATTTTCCGAAAATTTCGCAGCTGAACTTGATGGAATTTTTACATTTCTTTACTAATCAGGACGACTGTCTTAAGGTAGAAATGTCAGAGCAACAAAATCGTTAAAACCCATTGTGCAGAACAGGTTTATCCTTTAATAATCTGAAATGTAATGACAAATTTTTTGTGGATATTAACAAGGCTTTCTTGTCTTTTTTATAGAGATTAACTGAATTTATACTTATCATCAAACAAACTTAAACCAGAGAAATTTGCTAATATGAAAGCATAACTTGAAAATATAAAATTTATGTTATATAATGACGTGGTTTTACCAAAAAAGTAAGATAGAAAACATTTTTTACAAGTCGTTTTTTATTCTCCATGAATCAAGTGAATAAAACAGAAAAGACATTTGCACTCACAACACCGCTATATTATGTAAACGACTTACCCCACATCGGCAGTGCTTATACAACGATGGCAGCGGATGTGGTGGCGCGATTTCACAGACTTTTAGGGCATAAGGTTCTACTGATTACGGGGACAGATGAGCATGGGCAAAAAATTCAGCGGACAGCCGAGAGTAAAGGGCGATCGCCACAAGAATATTGCGATGACATTGTGCCTAGTTTTGTTTCTTTGTGGCAGTTGTTAAACATTCAATATGATCGCTTTAGTCGGACGACCGCTCCTCGTCATGAGGCGATCGTCAAAGAATTCTTCCAGAGACTGTGCAAAGCAGGGGACATCTACTTGGGACAACAACAAGGCTGGTACTGCGTCTCCTGTGAAGAATTCAAAGAAGAAAGAGAACTGTTAGAAGGACACCGCTGTCCTCTCCACCCAAATAAAGAAGTTGAGTGGCGAGACGAGCAGAATTACTTCTTCCGTTTATCTAAATATCAAGAGAAACTGCAAGCACTTTACGAGTTTCAACCGGATTTTATCCAACCACAGAGTCGTCGGAATGAAGTCCTCAACTTTGTCAATCAAGGGTTGCAGGACTTTTCTATTTCGCGGGTGAATCTAGATTGGGGTTTTCCAGTACCAACTGATCCCAAGCACACCCTTTATGTTTGGTTCGATGCGCTTTTAGGTTATGTCACCGCATTGTTAGAACCGGACGAAGAACCAACGTTAGAAAATGCCTTATCTAAATGGTGGCCGATAAACCTGCACCTTATTGGTAAGGATATCCTGCGCTTCCACACAATTTCCTGGCCCGCAATGTTAATGTCAGCTGGTTTGCCATTGCCAAGGCGAGTTTTTGTGCATGGGTTTTTGACCAAAGATGGTCAGAAAATGGGCAAAACTCTGGGTAATACCCTTGATCCCGTAGCTTTGGTCGAGCGCTATGGTAGTGATGCTGTTCGTTATTACTTTCTTAAGGAAATCGAATTTGGCAAGGATGGAGACTTTAATGAAAGTAGATTCATTAATGTTCTGAATGCAGATTTGGCAAATGATTTAGGTAATTTGTTAAATCGCACTCTAAACATGGTGAAGAAATACTGTGCTGGAAATGTGCCGCCAATCACAAATGAAGATATTCCTATTGACAATCCGTTGAAAGCCATTGGTTTACATCTTGGGGAACAGGTGGAAAATGCTTATAAAACGCTAGCTTTCAATCAAGCTTGCGAGGCTATCCTCTCACTGGTGCAAGCCAGCAATAAATTTATTGATGACCAAGCTCCTTGGTCATTGTATAAACAAGGACAGCAACAAGCGGTAGAACAAGTGCTGTATGCAGTTCTTGAATCAGTGAGACAAGCAGCGTATCTCCTGTCTCCACTGATTCCGGATATTAGTAGCGATATTTACCAGCAATTGGGCTACGGAATAAATTTTAATGAACAAATAAAAACTGCCATAGCCGCTCCTTTTGCCATTCATGGCACATGGGGGGTACTAACCAATCAACAACAGCTAGGTGAACCTCGACCAATCTTTAAGCGAATAGAACCTCCTAAAAACAATTAGTTGTTTCAAATTTCAATTACTGATTTTGTCTGGATTTATCGGGACTAAATTTATTTGTCCTGAAAGATTATCATAAGCGGCTCTAACCTTGCATCTAAAAGTAGACAATTAAGTATCAATTATTACATTTGATAAAAGAGGTATGACAACAATGTTGAATAATCTGGAAAACGACTCGATATTTACGCCAGAGCAAGTTTTAGAAAATCGGGGTCGTGTTGCCATATTTATTGATGGCTCAAATTTATTTTATGCAGCGCTGCAACTAGGAATTGAAATTGATTACACAAAGCTGCTCTGTAGATTAACAGCAGGCTCTAGACTGCTGCGAGCCTTCTTTTACACTGGAGTAGACCGCACAAATGAAAAACAGCAGGGTTTTCTGTTGTGGATGCGGCGCAATGGATATCGAGTCATTGCTAAGGATTTGGTACAGTTGCCCGATGGCTCCAAAAAAGCCAACTTAGATGTAGAAATTGCCGTCGATATGATGGCTTTAGTAGATTCCTATGATACAGCAGTGTTAGTAAGTGGGGATGGAGATCTGGCTTATGCAGTCAATTCTGTGAGCTATCGTGGTGTAAGGGTAGAAGTGGTGAGCTTGCGCTCAATGACGAGCGACAGTTTGATCAATGTTAGCGATCGCTATATTGATTTAGAAGCGATAAAAGACGATATTCAAAAAACCCCTCGCCAAAGCTATCCTTATCGACCATTATCCAGTATGGGTTTTTTGGAAGACCCTAGGGAAAGTGATGGTCATCTAGAAATCCAAGAGTAATGCTGCAGCAAAAAAGCAAAACAAGAAGAACGAAGAGTGAAGACAGAAAAATTTTTCTTGTTCTTTCTTCTTTATTCCCTCTTCTATCTTCTTTCCTGGTCATAGGACTCGTTGCTTGTGGCGGAAGCCAATCTCCGGTAGCGACCAAACCACCTTCTGAGACTCCATCACCACCAGAAAAAGAAAGCAATTTGACTTTCTCTGATGTCACCTTAGAGCAAGCAGATGAAGTTGGACGACCTGTATGGAAAGTCAGAGCAAAAAAGGCGAAATACACCAAAGAAAAACAAATTGGTGAAGCGGAAACTCCATATGGGGAACTTTACCAAGATGGCAAAGTTGTTTATCAAGTACAAGCTCAAACGGCAGACATAGCACAAGATGGTAAGCAACTTTTTCTCAAAGGAAAGATAATTGCTACAGACCCTCGCAATGGTGTTGTGTTGCAGGGTAATGAATTGGAATGGCGACCTAAAGAAGATTTGCTGATTGTTCGCAACCAGCTTAACGGAACCCACAAACAATTACAAGCGATCGCCCAAGAAGCACGAGTGACAACCCGTTCTGAACGCGTAGAATTTTCTGGAGGAGTGGTGGCAAACTCCTTGGATCCGCAATTACAAATGCGAACAGAGCATTTGATTTGGCAAATCAAAGAGGAAAAATTGATCGGCGATCGCCCTGTGCAAATGGATCACTATAAAAATAACCAAATTACTAATCGAGGTCGAGGAGACGCTGCTGAAGTCAACTTGAAAACAAAGATTGCTACAGTTAAGAAAAATGCCCAGATAGAATTACTAGACCCACCAGTGCAAGTTGCTAGTAATTCTATGACTTGGAATCTAAACACAGAAACAGTCACCACAAATTCTCCTGTGCGGGTATTCCATCGCGCTGAAAATTTGCTCGTGACTGCTAATCAAGGTGAAATGAAGATACCACAAAAAACTGTTTATTTAACAGGTAACGTTTACGGTGTTGGCCAGCGTCGCCAGTCTCTCAAGTCTAATACCCTAACTTGGTATCTTGACAATCAATTGGTTGAGGCTCAAGGCAATGTGCTTTACCGCCAAGTAGATCCTGCATTCGCTTTTACGGGTGAAAAAGCCTCTGGTAATCTACAAGCAGAAACTATTGTCGTCACTGGTGGTAGTTCTGGCAATAAAGTGGTGACAGAGATTATTCCCCAAGAAGGGAAAAGGCAATAGTCATTTGTCGTTTGTCATTTGTCAAAACCAAGGACAAAGGACAAAGGACACATGACTAACCACCATATAACATCTCATTACGATTGGCTGCCCCTAATTGGGGTAATGTGTTGACGCTTATGTGGGGAGCAAGGGTAGCAGGGACACTTGAAGCAACTTGTAGTCGTTGCGAAAGACGTTGTAAGAATTGGTCTTGCCCTGTACGGAAAGCTGAAACATTCGTACCACGGTTAATAATAGCAAACCAGACCAAACCGCGATCGCGTGTGGGCATCACACCAGCCAAAGCACTGACATCGCGCAGAGTTCCAGTTTTCATGACAGTGGCAATAGGTAGGTGTCTGGAATGCATTGTTCCCCGATTGTCGAATCCTGAGACGGGAAATAAGTCAGCCAAACTCAACTGATGAGTGAGTGCTTCGTGTTGAATTGCCATTAACATAGCACAAGCTGCTCTGGGGGAAATGCGATTTTCCTGTCCTAGTCCTGAACCGTTGATTAACTGAATTTCTGATTGCGGTACCCTTGCAAGCGCTGCTGCTGTTGATTGTACTATCGGCGCTCCCCCTACTGCCTCTGCCAGCATTTGAGCCATTTCATTGTTGCTGAAAACGTTCATCTCCTTGATGATTTGCTTCAAGGGGAGCGAGTAGTGACGCAGCAGCAAGGTAGATTGGGGATTTGCTTGATCTTCTACTTTCACTCCAGAAGCAATGACAACTTGAGGCTTGGGAGTTCCTTTTGGCATCAGCGAGTGCTGGAAAGCGACTCCACGAGGCCAAGTGCCAGAATTCAATGCTTGTTTGAGCAACTGACCTGCTAGCAGTGGATTACGTTGGAAATTCATCGCAAAATTGCCAGTAATGACCAAATTTCCTGTGATCCGCTTAATACCCATTTTGTTGAGACTATTACCAAGGGCGATCGCTTCCTCCCAGACAAACAACGGATCGCCGCCACCAGTAATCACCAAATCGCCTTGTAAGACCCCATTTTGCAATGGTCCTGTCGCACTCACCAAAGTTTGAAATTGGTGATCTGGTCCAAAATTGTTTAAAGCAACCAGTGAGGTGGCTATTTTGGTTAACGAAGCAGCCGGCAGAGGAACCGTACCCTGGTGATTACCCATGAGCATAGGTCCTGATTGTATCCAAATTCCCTGGCTCTCGGTTTGATTTGCTGCCACTAATTTCAATGTTTGCAGCCCCTTGAGATATTCCAGCACTGTAGTAGCCCCAGCTGGATTTGGATCTGCGGTAACAACCAAGCCAGGGCTACCTTGCCAAGCCAATAGATCCAAAGGATTTATCGGCTTAACTTGTACCCCAGCCATTTCGAGCCAAAAAGAAATTAAACCTGAACCAAACAATTCCAGCATGCTTCATTCCTCTGTAGAATGTGCTACTTTATTTACTGTATTATTATGTAAGTGTTTCATGCCGCTAAGCATTGAGTCATGATAACTGGTGATTTTGCCTTGTGAAAGTGGGGCGCATAATAAAGTTTTTGTAGAAAGCATAACTTTCACTTCAAAATATCTGAAAATAGGGCTTTTCATCTCACACTGTTAGTTCATCTAATACTTAATGTCAGGGTATCTATTTCCGGGCTTGTAGTCTGTTGTTGCCTAGATTCCAATCTACATTTTCTCCTCAAAGATACACTGAGGTTCTTCCGGTGAAAGTACAAAGAGAAACTTTAGGGGAAGAGTGATTCTACTGTATTAAGAGAAGGAACGTAGAGTTCCAAAAAGAATGGATGATATGAAAGGAGGGAACAAAGAATGAAGCAGCAGGATGAAAAATGAAAATTTTATACTTCTTACTTCATTTTTCTGCCTTTTCGGACTTGCTCTTACCAAGACGGCAAGCTGTCTTGTAGGAGAATACACTCTTTTGCGTTTATTTCATCCTTCTCACTTCAGCCTTGAATTAACGAGCGTTTTGTCTATCCAACATCTTCCTGAGATAAGGACTTCAATCAGGCTATTTTTTTGATTTTAAGCAGCCATGTGCTTTTTGTACCAAAAAATGCTATATCACCTGAAAGCTACTAAATTTTATCTTCCGTGCCGTGATTTTACTCCTCAGTTATACAGGGAATTCATGCTATGTTGGGCTTGGCAGAGCCTCTGTTTGAAAGGATGAAAGAAAGGGTAAAGGACAAAGGATAAAGGACGAAAACTTTATACTTCATGTTTCACACTTTATACTTGATTTTTTTGCCTTCATCAGAACATCTACGACTTTCAGCGGAGGCATCTGGTAAAATTTGTAAGGTTTCTAGAAGCTCTGAGCAATGGGATCGACTTGCGTACGGATAGCAATTGACGCAATGGGAGGGGATCATGCACCCAGTGAAATCGTTGCTGGCGCACTGCGGGCACGAGAAGAATTGGGTGTGAAAGTATTATTGGTGGGCGATCCCCAACAAATAGAAAGCAAACTGCCGCCAAAAATAAATATGGCGCAGGTGGAGATCGTTCCTGCCCAGGATGCGATCGCAATGGATGAGGAGCCTTTAAGCGGCATCAGACGCAAACCGAAGGCTTCAATCAACGTAGCAATGGATCTGGTAAAACAAAAGCAGGCAGATGCTGTGGTTTCTGCTGGTCACTCTGGGGCAGCAATGGCAGCAGCTTTGCTCCGGTTGGGACGACTATCAGGAATTGACCGTCCAGCAATTGGTGCGGTATTTCCCACGATGGTAGCGAGTAAGCCAGTGCTAATACTTGATGTCGGCGCAAACGTAGACTGCCGTCCTAAATTTTTAGAGCAGTTTGCGGTTATGGGGTCGGTTTACAGTCAGTATGTCCTGGGTATTCCAAAACCATTAGTAGGTTTGTTGAATATCGGTGAAGAAGACAGCAAAGGCAATGACGCAGCTGTTCGTGCTCACCAACTGCTGCGTGAAAATTCCCGAATTACTTTTATTGGCAATGCTGAAGGGCGTGATGTCCTTTCCGGTCACTTTGATGTGATTGTCTGTGATGGGTTTATGGGCAACGTGTTGTTAAAATTTGCCGAAGCGGTCGGGGAAGTCATGCTGCAGATTGTGCGAGAAGAGTTACCCCAAGGATTGCACGGTCAAATTGGTACAGCAATTTTAAAACCAAACCTGAAGCGAATTAAGCAGCGTATGGACCATGCAGAACATGGAGGTGCTTTACTTTTAGGCGTTGACGGAATTTGCATTATCAGCCACGGGAGCTCTCAAGCACCTTCAATTTTTAATGCAATTCGCATGGCAAAAGAAGCTGTAGATAACCAAGTGCTGGACAGAATTCAGTCACAATATCAAAGCATTCAGCACGAGAGTGGTTAGCAGCAGTCACTAGTCATTAGTCATTTGTCATTAGTCAATTGGAATAACTCCAGACTAAGGACTAAAGACTAAGGACTAAGGACTAAGGACAACTATGCTGATAGCTTTGGAGATGCCAGAGTGCAAAATTTAGGAATAGCAATGACAGGAAGTGGGTCAGCAGTACCAGCAACTTTCCTGGATAACCAGTCACTCACAGAACTGGTTGAAACATCAGATGATTGGATTACCACAAGAACAGGAATTCGTCAACGGCGGTTGGCTTCTTCAAGTGAAACCTTAGCTGAGCTTGCCACTACTGCTAGTCGGCAGGCGATAGCGGCGGCTGGAATCAACCCACAAGACTTGGATTTGATTCTACTAGCAACCTCTACTCCTGATGACTTGTTTGGCACTGCTTGTAAAATCCAGGCTCAATTAGGAGCCACCAAAGCGGTAGCCTTTGACTTAACAGCAGCCTGCTCTGGCTTTGTGTTTGGACTGGTTACAGCTGCCCAATATATCAGGACTGGCGTTTATCAGAACGTACTCCTGATTGGAGCCGATATCCTGTCTCGTTGGGTAGATTGGCAAGACCGAGGTACTTGTGTATTGTTCGGTGATGGTGCTGGGGCTGTCGTTATACAGGCGAATGAGAAAGATTGCTTGCTGGGATTTGAACTCAGAAGCGACGGAACTCAGAACAACTGCCTTAACCTTGCCTACACACCTGAACCCAAAGAACTTACCCAAGGCGTCAACGTTGGTAAAGGCAACTTCCAAGCCATCACTATGAACGGCAAAGAAGTGTACCGCTTTGCTGTACAGAAAGTGCCAGAAGTTATTGACAAAGCTTTGTTCCGCGCTAACCTAAGTGTTGACCAAATAGATTGGCTACTCTTGCATCAAGCAAATCAGCGTATTCTCGACGCTGTGCGAGAGCGCCTGAACATTCCAGAACAAAAAGTTATTAGTAATCTTGCCAACTACGGCAACACCTCTGCCGCGTCGATTCCCCTTGCCTTAGATGAAGCAGTGCGGCAAGACAAAATCAAACCGGGTGACATCATTGCCACCTCTGGTTTTGGTGCTGGACTGACTTGGGGTGCAGCAATCTTCCAATGGGGAAGATAGGGATTGGCGACTCTTAACTGGCGATTGGGAACTAGGTTTTTTCATACCCAATCGTTATTTTCTAGTAGCTGATCCCCACTTCTCAAAACTAATGACCGAAAAAGAAAAGGATACGAGCCCCTGAATTTATTCATGGAGAAGAAAAAATGCACAAGCTAATTATTCAAGCCCCCGGATTTATCCGTGGGGTCTTCAATGCGTGAATTTTGAATTTTGAATTTTGAATTCCCCGAAGGGGTTGACCAATGACTAAAACTGCATGGGTGTTTCCTGGACAAGGTTCGCAGTCCCAGGGAATGGGAATAGACTTATTAGATGTCCCATCCGCGAAAGACAAATTTGCCAAAGCCGAGGACATATTAGGCTGGTCTGTGATTGAAATCTGTCAGAATGCCGAAAAGTTATCGCACACTCTGTATACACAGCCTTGTTTATACGTTGTAGAAAGCATTCTTGCTGATATTTTACGAGAAAAAGAACAACCAAATTTAGTTGCAGGTCACAGTTTAGGAGAATACGTCGCTCTGTACGTGGCTGGCGTGTTCGAGTGGTCAGCTGGGTTGCGCTTGGTGAAACGTCGTGCCGAACTTATGGACAACGCCGCAGTTGGCGGGATGATGGCGGCTTTAATGAATTTTGATCGCGAACAGTTGGAAAAAGTGATTGCCGAAACTCCCGACGTGGTGCTGGCAAACGATAACAGTCCAGCTCAAGTGGTCATATCAGGTACACCCCCAGCAGTAGAAGCCGTGATGTCCCAAGTCAAGGCAAAGCGTGCTAAGCCCTTGAATGTTTCTGGAGCATTTCACTCACCCTTAATGGCTGCTGCTGCTGCTGAATTCCAAAATATTTTAGAATCTGTCAAATTCCAACAAGCTTTTGTACCAGTATTATCAAACATAGAACCAGTTCCCACTGTTGATGCGACTGTTTTGAAACAGCGCTTGATACAACAGATGACTGGGGGAGTGAGGTGGCGAGAAACTTCACTAGCACTACCAGAAATTAGCATCGAGCGAGTGGTAGAAATTGGTCCTGGTAACGTGCTAACTGGTTTAATGAAACGTACTTGCCCTGACTTAATTTTAGAAAATATCCGCAGTTTAGCTGATTTGGCAATTTAGTTAGTTGGAGCGTTGATAGCTGGTAGTTGGTAGTTGTTAGTTGTAGAGACGCTTTCATTCAGTGCGTCTGTACATTTGTTAGTTGATAGTTGTTGACCAATATCCACTATCCCCTATCCCCTATCCCCATCCCCTATCCCCTATCCCCTATGTCTCAAAGCCGCGAACCGTTTGCCAGTCTGTTACTCTACCACGCCTTGAAGTGGTCGGTGGTCAGTCCCATGTTCCACAATTACTTTCAAGGAATGATCTATGGTGCCGAAAATGTCCCTAAAACCGGACCACTGGTTATAGTCAGCAATCATGCGAGTAACTATGACCCACCCATTGTTTCTAATTCCGTACGCCGTCCAGTGGCATATATGGCAAAGGAAGAACTGTTTAAAATCCCGATTTTCAGTAAAGCA
The DNA here is from genome assembly GCF_036697665.2 of Scytonema sp. PRP1. Lineage (NCBI taxonomy): Bacteria > Bacillati > Cyanobacteriota > Cyanophyceae > Nostocales > Scytonemataceae > Scytonema > Scytonema sp. PRP1. The sequence continues at coordinate 36,242 of NZ_JBAHYJ020000067.1, forward strand.
ATTCAGTTGTACGGTGCTTATCCGGTAAATCGGGGTAGTAGCGATCGCACTGCTATCCGTGCGGCATTGAAGTACCTTGATGATGGATGGGCTGTAGGTATTTTTTTGCAAGGGACTCGCACGCCAGATGGACGCATTACAGACCCTAAACGGGGTGCAGCGCTGCTCGCAGCTAAAGCAAAAGCCCCAATTTTGCCCGTGTGTTTGTGGGGAACCCAGGCGATCGAGCAAAAAGGTTCGATAACTCCTCGTCCAGTTCCAGTAACAGTGCGAATTGGCGATTTGATTGATGCTCCCAGTTCCACTGATAAACACGAATTGGAGGCGGTCACGCAAAAGTGTGCAGCAGTGATTAACGCGCTCCACGATTTGGGAAGATAATTTGGAAAAGCCGGAAAATATGCTTAAAGGAAGTGGCAAGAGCCGCTCATTTTGTGTCAATTTAAAACCATGCGATTTTGGATTTTAGATGTTAAATCGCTAATGGGCTTAGATAATTGCTAATAATTATCTGAAAATCAGTAGATTTTTTACGTCCACCACCGGGGAAAAAGACCACAAACCCCTAATCTAAAATCTTAAGTTCAAACTTATGCTTGTTCCACGCTGCTGGACGCAATTAATCATAATTAGGCTCTTTTTAAAGCATACTTCCTAAACAGTATATGAGCGGTTTGGATGCCAACAATTTCTGGAATCGCCTGAATAATCTGGCGTTAGTTCGTTTTTTGCTTTTAGTTGCTTCTGGCTGGGCAATTGTACTACTTCTAGATTACTTTCAATCAGTTATCGTTATTTTCACATTTGCTACTATTCTAGCTTTTTTGTTGAGCTATCCCGTACAATGGTTACGGCGTTTTTTGCCTCATGGTATAGCGGTTGTCGTAGTTTTTTTGTTAAGCATTGTCATTCTTGGTGGTCTGACAATTACTGTAGGGTTAACAGTGTTATCTCAGGGACAACAATTAATTGACAGTGTTACTGCATTTTTAAATTCTTTAATACCGTTTATAGAGCGAGTAGAGGAAATTTTTCGTAACCGTAATTTACAAATAGATTTAAGTGCGCTCGAAGAGCAATTGCGAAATCAAGCTATATCCCTACTTGTTAACAGTTTAAATATTTTTCAAAGCTTTCTCACTAACTTTGCGACTTTTATCTTGATTGCAGTCGTTGCTTTTTTTATGTTACTAGATGGCGAAAAGCTTTGGCATTTTGTTATAAAAATAGTACCAGAACGACGACGAAATCGATTTACAAAAATAACTAAGCGCATCTTTTTAGGTTTTTTTCAGGGTCAATTGATATTAACCTTGTTTCTGACTTCTTCGACTTTCATTGTTTTCTTGGTACTCAAAGTACCTTTTGCATTGATATTATCAGTTTTAGTTGGAATTCTTGACATAATTCCCGGGATAGGAGCCACTTTAGGAGTTGGTCTCATTACTCTAATTGTGTTATCACAAAGCGTTTGGATGGGGCTAAAAGTTTTGGTAGCTTGTATCATACTTCAACAAATACAAGACAACTTGATTTCACCTCGGATTATGCAAGGTGCTCTCAATCTTAATCCTGTTGTTGTATTCTTTGCTTTGCTTGTTGGGGCTAGAGTCGCAGGCTTATTAGGAATTTTTATTTCTATTCCTATTGCTGGGGTAATTGTTTCTTTGTTTGAAATTGATGAAATGAAATCAGAAATTGAGTAAGGAGGGTTGGAGGGGAGAAGTCTTATCCGAACCGTATTGGTTTATATTAAGTTTGTTTAAAATAGTAAGTAATGACTACTGACTTATGACTGATGAGTAATACAGATTTAAGAGTGCAATTAACAGAAAATCTGGATGAGGCGGAGTGGGAATGGTTAATTCCCCATGTACAACGAGATGCCGTGATTTTAGTGGCAGTAGAACTGGATTTAGTTGATGTAGGGGTGGCGATCGCTAGCGATAATACCTTGAAAGTGCAAACATGGATAGATGAGGCACTGATTACCAAACCCTCAACGGCACAAGTGGGAGAGTGGAACACTCAGCATGCAAAGCGGTTTAACACTCTGATTATCCAGCCTTATGTACTTGTACAAGAAAAAGCTGCTGCTTAACAAAATATAGAATGATGGCAACAAAGAAACCCAGTTTCTTAAAACCGGGTTTCTTTATAGAGTTTTTTAATTCATGAGAACCTTTGAAAAAACCAAATAATCTATTGAAAAGACAATACAGTTCAGTTAAGGATTGATCCTCCCTAGCCCTCCTTAAAAAGGAGGGAACTAAGCCCCCTTTTTAAGGCAGGGCTGTTTCATTCCCTAAAAGATGTAAAATGACAAGCGTCGAGGGGATGAGAATAATGAGTGCTAATCTGATTGAGCAACTGCGGCAGGTTAAAGACTTTAGAACCAAAGACGGGCAAAGGCATCCACTGTGGCTCGTGTTGCTGTTTGTAATTATGGGAACGATGAGCGGATATGTAGGATACCGTGCATGGGGAGACTTTGTAAAACGGCATCGTTGCGTATTAATTGAGACATTTAGGATACAAAGACATGGTGTACCTTCATACTCAACAATACGACGAATACTGATGGGAGTCGATTTTGACATAGTTGCCGCAATGTTCAATCAGTGGGCAAAAAACTACGTTTATTTGGATACATCTGATTGGTGTGGAATTGATGGTAAAAGTATCAAAGGAACGGTGGAAGACTACAAAAGTGAGTATCAAAATTTTGTAAGTATCGTGTCTGTATTTGCTGGGAAAAAAGGGCTTGTTGTCAGGCTGGACAAATTGGAAAATAAGCAAGGTAGCGAAATTACAACAGTTCAAAATTTGATTGCAGCATTGGATATCGAAGGTATTGTTTTAAGCCTAGATGCCCTACATTGCCAAAAAAAACTTGCAAGCTAATTATCGATCATGGCAATGACTACGCGATCGCTGTCAAGGCGAATCAGCGAAACTTATATCGCCAGATTCAACATAATACGACTCATACCAGACCAACAAGTCAATATATCGCAACCGAACAAACTCGAAACCGATTCACAACACGTACTGTACAAGTTTTCAAAGATTTAACGGGTATCAGTACCGAATGGATTGGTTTGAAGTCGTTGATTAAAGTTGAAAGAATTGGTACTCGTGCAGGAAAACCATATCATCAGGTTGCTTACTACATAAGCAGTCTGGTCAACTCGGCAGTTGATTTTGCCCACGGCATTCGTGGACATTGGCGAATTGAAAATTGTCTTCATTGGGTTAAAGATGTAATTTTTGATGAAGACCGTTCGACCATACGTATGGGTAATGCTCCTGCAAATCTATCCGTGATGCGAACGATCGCACTTAATATTCTGCGCCGAAATGGTTATTCTTCCATCACAGAAGCTCACCGATTTATATCCAACGATATTGACAAACTCTTTTGCCTTGTGGAATGAAACAGCCCTGCCTTTTTAAGGGGGTTGGGGGATCTTAACAAAACTAAACACCACTAACTGAACCGTATTGATTGAAAAGACACCAAATTTCAACTTGGCGAAGTATAGCAACAGCCAAGGTAGTTAGGACATCAACAGATGATAAAACCTAGACACAAAAAGACTTTTCACCCAGTCCCCAGTCCAAGCGTCCCCAGTCCAAGCGTCCCCTGCTATACACCAACTAAGTCTCAAAGTTAGGTATAAAGCCTGTTTTACTTCTGAATTCTGACTCCTGAATTCTGAATTCTGCTGTAGCTTTGCCTTTGAAGCAAAGTAACATTCCTTCACTGCTTGTTGTAAAATTCGTGAGCACCACCATAACCAGTTGCTACCCAAACTATAGCTCTGACTCCATCACGGATAGATTTTTCAATGGGTTCAGGAGAATTTTCAGAAGGAACTGCTACAGGTTTAAAATCAATCCCTCGACTACTTAAAACAATCTCACCGATCACTCTGGCGCGGCGCATATGGTAATCAGAAGTTACTAAATATACACTCTTTATGCCACTTTTTTTTAAATCATCGACTGTTGTGGTGAAGTTTTCCACAGTATTGTTTGCTCTGTAATCTAGGCGCAACCGTCTTGGATCAACCCCAAATTTAGCAAACACCTTTTTGGTTACCCTCGGCGGGCTACCCCCAGAAATCCAAATGGGTAAATTCGGGTGTTTGCGGGCAAAATCTGCTGTAAACTTCTCTCGCTCTAATTTAGATGTCGAACCACCCAAGACTAATATTGCTTGGGGCTCGACAAATTGGCTTTGAATTTCCTTATAACCCCACAACATCATCAGTGGTAGGGCTAGGAACATAAACCGAGAAGAAATACCTTTAAATCCTGTCTTTTTCAAGGGTCTATCACTTCGGTTGCTTGAACAGAATTTGATCGCCAGAAGAATAATAATCTAGATTATCAGAGTTCTGAAAAGTATAGCTACATTTGTATTTGACTATACTTTTTAGTTGCATGTGTCTATACCAAATCTGGTGTAGATACCTCCCCTAAAGACTGCTGATGCGGTCTTTTTTTGACAAGCCGCAACTTGCAACCGGATCTGGTGGAGGTAACAGACGCAGATTTGGTATCAACTGTGCCTAACTGTGCCTATAAATTAAGAAACATTTCTAGATTCAAAGCACAATTGTTTCCGCAACTGGAGCAGATACAAAGGTTTTTTGACTAGTTTATCGAATGTATCAGACAACGGGACTGGCCAGATTCGAACCGGCGACCTAGCGCTTAGGAGGCGCTCGCTCTATCCTGCTGAGCTACAGCCCCAAATAACTACTATTTTTGATAATAGCAGTTTTAGCGCGACTGCCAAGAATTGTCCCAGGGTCCGCCGCCTATTTCTAATCCACACAGAAAAGTACGTGCTTTCAGGATAATTTTTCTTTTTCCAATACCTAATTCTCGCAGTTCTATATTTAACTCTCCCTGCATAGTGTCACGACAGCAAAATATCAAACCTTTGGGCGTTGGCGCACGTAGAGGAGTCCCGGGTAAATTGGTAGTTCCTGTTACCTCGACCTCGTACTGCAAATTTCGCGCTTTCATTTGCCATCTACCCCAAGGCTGTATATCCCAGTGTACTTGGGAATTCCAGGGTACAAATTCATAGAACTTGCCTTGATGGTGTATGCCAATCATTGCGACAGATTCCATCCACCATAAAACACCGCGCCGTCCGCCACCAGCGGTCAGGGCGAGGTCATCTTCGCCTTCAAAGCTATTGCAGTTCATCCAAAACCATTTTTGGGGAAAAGCGCCTCCCCAATTTTTCTCGCTGTAAGCTGGGGCGTTAGTAAATTCGTAACGTTTGCCATTCCAGTCAATCCAACCGGAAGCCAAGCCATGCGCCATCAAAATTTGCCATCCGGGTTCAAAAATTTGCAAAAATGACAGCCAACCTGCTGTTGATTGTTGAATACTTCCTTTATCACCCCATCCGTAGATAGGATGGATTTCATACTGCCAACGACAGTAGCACCCAGTCGCAGGGTCGTGAATTGACCCCTGATTCAGGGTAGCTGTTGCTTGATAGCCTTCTTGCACATGGTGTTCAAACTCGGGTGGTGGTAGGTACAGAGGTTGAATCTGTAGATTTGTTTTACCCCAATGACCCAAGCTCAAAACGTCACGACTCGCCCAAAATGTGCTCACATCCGGAAAAGTCCGCCACAGATACTCATCGTTGGGACCGAGGATTTGTGCTGCACCACCACTGTGGGGTTTACCGCCAATGGGGTCTTCAATAGAATACATAAAGGCAAAAGTTTCACCTTCTGCGGGCAAAGTGACGCGGTAGTACCAACCTTCAAAGAAGCGACGACTACTACCGTCCCAGTGGTAACCGCTGTGGGGTGTTTGGGTTGAATGATCAGGGTTTGTGGGAATGGTTAACATAGATTTACCGTGGTGCAAAATTCCTCTGTATGAGCGATCGCCTTAACATAAATGATGCCTACTCTATTCTGGGACTGAAACCCGGTGCATCGCCAACAGAGGTTAAGCGAGCCTATCGTAAGCTAGTTAAGATTTGGCATCCTGATCGGTTTTCTCATCCGCAGAAGAAACAGGAAGCAGAACAAAAAATTAAACAAATCAACGAAGCTTACAACAAGCTTAAATCTGATTTGCCAAGTTCTGCACATCAGCCTAGTCAAACAAAAGAAACAAAAATTTATGCGAATCGCTCCAACGCCGAACTTTTCTACAACTCGGGAACAGAGAATGCAAAATTAGGAAGATACCAGGAAGCACTTACAGACTTTACTCATGCCATTCGCCTCAATCCTAACTACATCGAAGCGTACAAATACCGTGGCTTTATCTGCTCCCTACTTGGATATGAATATCGAGCCACCGCTGATTTAAATAAAGCTGCACAGATGGAAGGGAAGTTAAAAAATAAACAGGCTCATTCTGCATCACCATCATCAAGACACTCCACGAGAACCCGAGGAAGATCAAAGCTGAAAATCCTTTTAGAAAGATTTTTGCGGTGGGTAAAGTCCTTTTTCGGGTTCAATCGGCGCTGGCGGTGAAGTCTCTACCCATTGATGCACTTGTTTTTGTCATGTTCCATTGACATGGGACAGGATAAGCACAGATTCGAGAAATTTATTGGAAGAAGATGAGGATAGGCTTGTGAAACCGCGTTACGCACTCAAGTTGTTTTTTGATTCGAGGACCAAGCACAGCAATCTCCCTATTATGACCAAATTCCACTGGCTAGAAGTTAGCGAATACGCCTCCCTCTCTCTGTCTGCACTAGGATTAGTCACAGCGGCTGTCACTCAACAGATGATTTATGCAGCTGCTCCCCTGACTGTTACAGTTTGTTTGAACGCCGCGAATCGGGAAAGGTTAAAGTATTTGACGACTCAGCAACAACAAGCAACAATTGCCAAACTTGACCTACTGATTGACCCACTCCGACAGCGGCTTGCAAACTTTGATACTTTCACTCAAAAACTCAGTACCACAACCCAACAGCAGTTTGAGGAATTACGAAACAACCAGGAGCAAGACTTTAATGTTTTTACAGAGCAATTTGAACAACTTTATGGGTCTTTGCTAGAGATCACTATAAAAATTCAACAACAGATACAGGGATTACAGCAAACTCAGCAAGAACAAAATATTGATACCTTGAAACTACGCCTGATTGAACTTGATAACCTGACGCAACAGTTAAGTACAGCAACTCAACAGCAGATTGACCCACTTTATGAACGCCTTGCACAACTTGATGCGTTGACACAACAGGTGAGTCAATCAACTCAGCAGCAGATACAAGCATTACAGCAAACTCAGCAAGAACAAAATACTGGATCCCTCAGACAACGCCTGACTCAACTCGACACCCTCACGCAACAGTTGAGTACAACCACCCAACAGCAGATTGATCCGCTTTATCAGCGTCTTTCTCAACTAGACTCGTTTACACAGCAATTAAATCAATACACTCAGCACCATATACAAGCATTGCAGCGAACTGTGAACGAACTAAATGTCGATGGGATGAGACAACACCTGACTCAACTCGACGCCCTCACACAACAATTGACTACAAATACTCAAAAGCAGATACAGGAATTTCAGTATGCGATCGCCGTCATTCAGACGGAACTACAAGAATTATCTCAAATCAAGCAGCAATACCAAAATGTACCCGACCAAAATGTACCCGAAAAAAAGAAAAAACCAGAAGGTTTCAGCCCTCACCCAGGTCAACCAACGACTAAATCACCAGCACCCATCGCCCAAAAGAAGCAACGCACAAATTCTTCTCCACCCTTATCCCCAGTTACGGTAATACAAAGCTCGAATCAGGTAAATAACACAACAAATGAAGTATTGGCACCCATTGTAACGCCACCCACATTAGCGCCAACAACAGAGAATTTAACAATTGAAAACACTGTTAAACAACTTTCACATAAAGTGACTTCCGTGGCCTTTAGTCCCAACGGGCAAATATTAGCCAGTGGTTGTGATGACAAAACGATCAAAATATGGCATTTGGTTAACGAACCCCGCATCCTCAAGGAAACCGGGGGGGTTTTCCTGTACTGAAGCAGTCAATTCCCTAGCATTTAGCCCTGATGGCAAGATTTTGGCGAGTGGAAGTGACGACAAAACCATTCGCTTGTTGGATATCTCTATAGGGAAGGAAATCTGTACCTTCACAGGACATAAAGAAAAGGTTTATTCTGTTGCGTTTAGCCCAGATGGAAAAACTTTAGCCAGTGGTAGTAAAGATAAGACCATAAAGCTTTGGTCTATAGATACATATAAAGAAACATCTACACTCCACGGACATTGTGACGAAGTTTTATGCGTTGCTTTCAGTCCAGATGGCAAGATTTTAGCGAGTGGTGCTGCTAGGAAGGATAAAACTATCAAAGTTTGGTATCTGGCTGAAAATAAATTTTTGACTCTTAAAAGTCATTCTCAGGAATTGGGAGGAATTCATTCTATTGCTTTCCATCCAGATGGAAAGCAGATCGCAAGTGGTAGTACAGACAAGACAATTAAGATTTGGGAACTGTCAAGCGGTCAAGAACTCCGTACTCTGACGGGACACTCAGATGATGTGTCTTCTATTACCTTTAGCCCAGATGGCAACCAGATCGCAAGTGGCAGCAAAGACAAGACAGTAAAACTTTGGCAGGTAGATACAGGACAGGAAATCCGTACTTTCACAGAGATTGAACAGCCTATTTATTGCTTAGCTTTCAGCCCAGATGGTAAAACGCTAGCAGTTGGTGGCAATGGTGATAATAGTGTCATGTTATTGCCTTGCAATTGAGGCTGGCATAAAAGAGCTACAGTTTGCTCTTCTTATCAACTCAAACATTGGCAAATCGACTTCTCCAGTAAGTCGGTCGGTACAAATAAAGTTTACTTGTTAAGACAGTCATTAGTCATTGGTAAGAGTGTGCGGGTTTTAGAGGCTTTTACATTTCTTAACATAGCTCGATTTATTTCCGCCTGTCTACTTAACCCTGTCTACTTAAGAATGTAAAACAAGATTATATTTATAAGAAATTTTGGAAAATGTTAAGACGGATGAACCGTTATAAAAATTGGTAAATTTCTAGACCTCCATCCAGTGGGCAATGCTACTTTAAATATAGGCACCCAAAAGTTAGAAATTCATCTAACATCTTAAGTATTAGAGCCTGTGCCTCCCGCTCTAATCGATTCGCAATCATTTCTCAGTTGTTGTGTTTTGTATAATGTGTTTTCGCCTAAGTTGAGTGATGAGTTCTGGAGGTTTTTGAACGTATCAACAAAAATGCCTGCCTAGCTGGAATAAAGAACACACAATTGTGAATAGACTGGTTGCGAAAGTTGTCCACCTTAGTCTAGTTACTTTCCTCTGATTTTTAACTCTTCTAAATCGTCTCAACCAAATAAACCGCCGAAAGCCCCTGATAGATTCCATCGTAGCTTTCGGCGGTTTAATCGTTAATCGCCACTTAGAGTAATCACAGTCACTTCCGGTGGGCAAAACAAACGTCCTGGTGCATAGGTTCCCAACCCACGATTAATGTAGAGTTGGTTCGTCCCCACCTTATGGAAACCCTGCGCCCATTCCCAATGTTTCACGACTTTAGAACAGTCTGCTCGCAAAAATGGTATCCATCGCCGCAGTTTTCTGGGAAGTTTGCGAACCGCCTGCTTGTAGTACATCACCACAGGACCAATTCCTGGGAGTACAATTTGACCGCCGTGGGTATGACCAGACAGTTGCAAATCTACTCGCCATTTTTGCAAAATCTCAGCAGTATCTGGGTTATGCGAGAGTACGATACAAGGTGTAGTACCGTCTAGCTGATTCATCACAAGTTTGGGGTTAAATTCCCGTGACCAGTAGTCAGCTAGCCCGACGAGTGGTAATTCTTTTCCTAAAGGATATGCAATGTCATTCCAAAGAACTTTAATATCGATACTATCAAGTGCAGCTGTCACTTCTGCTTTTGAACGGCTGTAATGTAGATCATGATTGCCAAGTACGGCATAAACCCCAGCGCGACTTTCCAGGTGTTTGAGTCGTAGCACCAGCTGATGAATTGGTGATGGATCGTCAGTCACATAGTCGCCTGTTAAGACAACCAAATCAGGTTCAGCTTCGTTGCTGAGCGCGATCGCTTGTTCCAACATTTTTTCTGACAGCCGCTTACCGTCATAATGCAGGTCTGACATATGTACCAGCTTCGTATTTTGTAACGATGCTGGCAACCCTGCAATATTAACCGTCAACTTCTCGACGCTTAGAGGTCCAGATAACAACCAGTGCATTGCGCTGACATTACTCCTCCTACCAGCGTCTAACAGCTTAACAAATCATCTCTGAATGAGTATAGAATTCTGGACGACTTTTTGAAAAATTTATGAAAGTTTTTGTGAATGTTAAACTAAATCCCGTCTCAATCACAAAGTAATTTACGCTACTATAAGCTATACTGTATCTCCAAACCAAATCTATGGAGCTTGCTTACATAAAAGACTACAGCCACTTTCAACAGCACGTAGCAACACTTCTCCATAGGGCAGGTTGGACAGTGATAACTGCCAAATCAAATGAGCCTGGCTACGATTTAGTTGTTAAAAAAGGAAACTTAGTTGGCGCAGTTCATCTCAAGTGGCTCAGAAATAATGTAGCAGCACCACAGCTTTTAAAATTTGCCAACTTTTTAGATTCTGACGAAGGAAAAAACTTTAATTTTGGCTTATTTATAACAACAAAAGGTTTCAGCGGACCTACACTAGCTTTAATTAGATCTTGGGGTAAAGATACTAAAATTCGCTGTGGGATTGCTCAGGAAAATAAGCTTCTTGGAATTAATGGCGCTGATTACGAAGATAAAGTTAATCACCACAACTCAACTAAACCAGAAAAGATTTATTTTGGCATTTTTACCTGTAAAGGCGGAGTAGGAAAAACGACTATAGCAGGGCATTTAGCAGGAGCATTTGCACTACAAGGATTCAATGTGGCACTTGTAGATTTAGATCCAGAACAAAATTTGCAAAAGCTCGTGGGAGACGGTGTTTTTGTTCCTAATCCTAGAGGGATGGGAACGACGATTGAAGTATTTGATGGTAGGGATTGGCATGAAGATTCTGCTCGTGATTGTAAAATAGTTATTTGCGATTGTTCACCCGCGATTGAACGCAATCCAACACATTTAGTTGAAAAATTTCACTATTGCATCATCCCAACAACCTTAAATCCACTAGGGATAAACAAGCATGGAAAAGTGATTCGAGATACTGTGACAGAAATACGTCTCATCAACAAAAATGCTCACTTGTTTGTCTTAGTTAATAACTTCAAAAATCCCGGTTCTCAAAAATTAAGTCTTTTAAGAAAGGTTTATTTCGAGACGTATCAAGACATTATCAAAACAGATGATAAGTTTCATTGTATAGACCCACAAGAAGTTTGTATCCGCACTAGTGAACAACTTTATTACTGGGGAATACATATTCTAGAAAATCCAGAAAATCCATCCAGCCGATTAGCATTTGACTTGATTGGTGGAAAGTGCTACCCGCGTGATGATTTTATCAGCTTGGCAGATTATATAGAAAGAAAAGCTGGTATCGGAATTTTGCGAGATCAGTAGGTAGATACGTTGCAGTGCAACGTCTTACATTATGAATATGCGAATTATCTTATCTAAACAGAATTGCTTTTTAAAAGAAAAATCAAAAAACAAGTGACGTTTTATCTCACAGTGAACACATCTCTAACTGAGAATATGTTATGTGCATCTGTCTTTAGCAGCGATCGCCTTTTATGTCTGTAGCGGGGTTAATATCCAGTTCTTAACTTATTAAATGTTTATTAAGTGATGTAAAGCAGTTGCTGGTAAGCGATGTAAGTTACCTAGGCAACTGCGTGTTTAGTAAGCAATCGGAGATTTTTATGACTTTCACTAGCGACTCAAAAACAAAAGAATTAGTAGAACAGTTTCGCCGCTTTGATGTCGATACACAGCTAGCCTTCCTGTGGTTCGGCTACCTAGACATCAAAGATCAACTGACACCAGCAAATCAAACTTCTGCACAAGACACCGCTGCAGCTTTGTACGACACAATCGTAGCACTACCCAAAGAACAACAGCTTCAAGCACAGCGCGATATCGTTGCTGGTGCAGATAGTGAGATTAGCCACGCCTATAAAGCTGTAAGCTCTAGCGCTAAGCTGGATCTGTGGTTAAGATTGGCACGGGCTATGGAAGATGGTACTGTTATTCAAGTACCTTCTGACTATGACTTGCCCGCTGAAACAAAGGACTTTGTGAATAAAATCAAAGGCTTGGATTTTGAGCAACGCATTGACTTTACTCGTAGCGTAGTTTTCGAGTACGGTGCTAAATAGTCATTCTAACTAGTCATTAAGCTATCACAAACCCGGTTTCTTGGAGAAAGCGGGTTTGTGTGCTTTTGAACTACTGACAGTTATTGTGTGTGTAATTTTTCCCATTCTGGGCGCAGAAGACCATATAGAATTAGGTCAAAGCGCTGTCCCTCACGCTGAATAAAGCTACGTTGGACACCCTCCTGGCGGAACCCTACTTTTTCATGTGCCTTGATCGAACGGATATTGTAGGCGATCGTAGATGATCCTACTCGGTAAAGGTTTAACTCTCGGAAAGCATATCCAAGAATAAGTTGCAAAGCATCTGTGCCATAGCCTTTACCCCAGTATGCGGGATCGGCGATCGCAATACCCAACGACCCAACCTGATGCATCCATTGGATTTGAAACAAGCCAACGCCGCCAATTAAGGTATCATCAGCCAAAGTTCGCAGACGGAAGTGGAAGCTGTTTGGTGAGTTGAGAACACTTGTTTCAAATTGTGTCCAGCCTTCAGGAGTTATAGGTTGCGCTGGATCATTATCCGCAACCCGCAGATACTCGTCATTCTCAGACCATTTAGCAAAATATTCGTTGTCCTCAGGTTTAGGTGCGGCGAGACGAACCAACTTGCCTGTAAAAAGAGGCTTGAATTCCATGTAAGATTCCTTTGTTGAGATGTCTTTGAGGTTGTAAATCAATACAAAAATTGCTCGCACCAGAAGCGGAGTGCGAACTCATACCAATTTGGGCTGTTTGGGAAACAGCTATCAGCCCAAAATGACGTTTTTACTCAATGACAGGCAACAAAGGCAATCCTTAGATTAAAATGTGATATGACATTTGTATTTCTTTTAACTGTAGCTTGTCAAGTCACTTGCTTATAAACCAGTCCATTTGAGTAATGAAAAGCGTGGATTGAACTTTAAAACCATAGATCCAGACAGATTAACACTAGTTATTTATCTGTGTCCATCTGTGTCCATCTGTGGTTCCATTTTCTTTATTCTTAACTTTTAGAACAATAGTTTAATAAACTTAAATTTTTATTGAAAATTTCATGCAAACAAAGTTTAAGTAAAAAAGTTAAGTATTATAACTTTGCCACAAAGCGACTTGCTGCCTTAGTTCCGACATATCTAAATGATTGCTAGCAAAAGCTTTGCGTAAAAGTGGGTAAGGAATAAATTCATCATACTTTTCAAGTTGTGGTGCTTCAGCATCACTGAGTAAATCTTCATTTTTTATTCTTTGTTCACATAAGGAAACAATTTCAGAATAAAGATATTCAATTTTTTTAGGAGCTAATTTAATGGTCAAAAAATAAGGATTATCGCCACTGATACCGCTAATTTCCAATGATTCGCGGCAAAAGCGGTTAAGCAACCTTTCTAAAGTACGGTAAGCGACAGTACCCATCCAAGGAAATATCCAGCACTTACCTTTTTCTAATTGCAAAATATTACGTTTATCTAGTCCAGCATCTCTTGCTAATTCACGAACTAACTGCAAACGCTTTAAAGCATTTTTTTGTAAGTAACTATACTCTACATCCTCAAACAGCACTTGTCTCATTCGTTGTAAAATTCTTGTATGAATGGTGCCACTACCACCCCGCCAATAAATACTAGCTTTACCCTCTACCTGCTTCACCAAAATAACTTTTCTTTTAAAATCAACATCTACAACTTCCCAAGTTTTCCCTGCTAATGCAAATGAATGCCCCACAGGAGACGGCATAACAATACTGCCAATTTCTGTAGTTCCGTACTTAACAAGATATTCCTGATTATCCGGAAATACAGCATAAAACTGAAATCTTCCTACCACTTTTTCCCCTGCCAAACCAATAATTAACTTACCTTGCTCGGTTAGGTAAATATGGTCAATATCAATTAAATAACGTAGCAAAAACTTAAAATCTTCTTGAGAAATAGCAGCAAAAGTTGGCAGACTTAAAACCTGTTTAGCAAGGGCAGCAGGTGAAAGTTCCCCTGTTGCTACTAAAATGCTCATCGTCTGATGATAAAGCAAACTCAAAGGATATTTTAAAGGCTTTATCGGTTCAATCCAACGCTCCTCCAAATAAAGTTGAATAACCGCAATACATTGCAAAAGTTGCCAAGGAATTTGTTCCGGTAACGATGCTTCAGGAGATACCTCCTCCTCAACACAAACAAATCGCATATCAGCAGCTTCACCTCTTCTTCCAGTACGTCCTAACCGCTGTAAAAAGCTAGCAACAGAAAAAGGCGATTCTAACTGAATAACTCGCTCTAAATAACCAATATCTATACCCAATTCTAAAGTCAACGTAGCAGCAGTCACCGCTGGATGATTGAGTTCACGCATAGCAGCTTCAGCCGCTTGACGCAAAGAGGCAGAGATACTGCCATGATGCACATGATAAATATCTGGATACCCCTCAACACCTGCAACTTGACGCAAACAAGCAATAACAGATTCCGTTTGCGATTTATTATTAGCAAAAATCAGACACTTCCGAGACTTACTTAAATTAAAAATATATCTATCATATGCACTTATACCTCCTTCTCTCTCCTCTTTTCCTCTCTCTGCGTTCTGTGCGCCTCTGCGGTTCGTTTCAGAAACATAAAAATGCTCCACAGCAAGTCTAATTTGACGCTTCCCTCCCTCAATCTTTGGAGTTATCACCAACTTATCAGTCCCAGAACGCAACCACTCCTCAGCCAATGAGTAATCACCGAGAGTCGCCGATAAACCAATTCTTCTAGGTTGTCTTTGCGTTACCCTTGCCAACCGTGCCAATTGACAAAGAATCTGACAACCCCGTTCCGAACCCATAAAAGCGTGAATTTCATCAATGATGACAAACCGCAAATCACCAAACAAACGTACTAACTCATTATGTTTATTAATTAACAAACTTTCTAAAGATTCCGGCGTAATTTGTAAAATGCCCTGAGATTCTTAAGAAGCTTCATTTTATGACTTTGGCTAACATCACCGTGCCAATGACAAACTGGGATATCCGCCTCTCTCAACAAATCATTCAGACGTTCAAATTGGTCATTAATTAAAGCTTTAATAGGACCAATATAAAGTGCGCCAATTGTATTAGAAGGATTTTCATGTAATAAAGTCAAAACTGGTAAAAAAGCTGCTTCTGTTTTCCCTGAAGCAGTCCCAGCAGCAATTAGCAAATGAGCATCACTGTCAAAAATAACTTTACAAGCTTCGATTTGAACTGCTCTTAATTCAGTCCAATTGTGATTGTAAATATATTCTTGGATAAAAGGAGCGAGTCTCGAAAATGTAGCATTGCTCATTTTGTAATTACACCTTAAGAGGATTAGCTTAACGTACCCTCTAAGTCTGTGTCCTCTATAGTTTTTTTATAAACTAAATTCCGCAACATCATCCTCATCTGCATCTGTATTTTTACCCAAAACGGTAGGTTTAAAATTAGCACCATGAATGAGTTCACCAAAAGAAATATTTGGATTTTGATAAGTATATTCAACACACCAGAAAATCTCGCACAATTTCACCTGGAGTCAGCAAAGCTTCTGCACCTAAGCGGTTAACAATCTCTTGGACAAAATCTTTCAATTCACGGCTTTTTAAAGCCTTTTCGTAACCAAAGTTAATCGCATGAATCTCTGTTAATCTTTGCAAAAGCGAGAGGATTTCTTCTTCTGTTAGTGTGTTAAGCCGCATCACTGGTGCCATATATTCCTGCACACCCGCTTGAGTCACAAAACGGCTTTCTTTTGTGCGTCTTCGCCAAGCAGCATCTGCAAAAAGCCCACGATTTGGGTCTTCTAAAAATCTTAGAGTACCACCAATAAAAAATGCCAAGATGCTCTGCTTTACACTGCATGGTATCGTTGAACATCCCCAACAGTCTGTTATAATTTTTTTCTCGCGTCACTGTAGGAGAGATCTGGTATAAATGTGCAGCTTCATCAAGCAGAATTAAAAGACCTTTATAACCAATTTCACCAACAAACTTAGCTATGAGTTTGATGTAGTCATACCAACTTTCATCATCAATGATGACGCACTCCTAGGGCGGCTTTTGCTTCAATCTTGGTTGTAAATTCGCCCCGCAGCCATCGTAGTGCGGCATTTTTTAAATCATCATTATCCAAGCGATAACCACGCCAATAGGCAACAATGACGGTGCCAAAATCAAATCCGTGAACTAAATCCTCAATATACTGAACAACTTCCCTATTTTTTCTTCAACTTTGTCATCAAAACCTTCGTCATTGGGACGCATTCCGGTTTCTTTGGCGACTTCTTGTTGGATTTTATTAATCCATCCTTCCAAGATGGAAACCAACGCACCACCATCTGGACGAGTTTTTGTGGCGAGGTGACTCATTAATTCTCGATATGTTGCCAACCCTTCGTTGTTGCTTCCTGCGAGTCGGCGTTCCCAGCATAAATCAGCATCAGCTACAACAAAACCTTGTTCCATAGCACGGTTGCGAAGCAGTTGCAGCATGAAACTTTTGCCTGAACCATAATTGCCAATAACGAAGCGAAATGCTGCTATCCCTTCTGCTATATCATCAAGATTTTGCAATAGGCTTTTGAGTTCTTGTTCGCGTCCTACTGCTATGTGTTCCAGCCCCACTCTGGGTACGACTCCTGCACCAAGAGAATTTATCAAAGCAGTTGATACTTTTTTCGAGATTTTGAGCTTTGTCATTTAGATTACTGCACCTCATTTTTCTCATTCCTACGAAAGGCGTGGGAAGGCATTCAGTAGGCTGTTGCTTCCTGTAATTTACCAAAGGTAGAGCCGTGAAAGCTTCTCCAGGCTGAAGTTGGGAATAAAAATATAATATAAAGATTTAATTTGATGAGGTTGCCCAGCCATTTTTCCTTCGTACATTGCAAGAATTTTTTTTACATTTGTCATATGTTCATGATAAATTTCTGGCGTTTCTGAATTTGGGTTAATTATTAATTCACCAATAGTATCAGTAGCACATTCATTAATAAAATCAATCAGTAAATTTGGCATTGTAATATTTTCTTCAGCAATCTTTTTAATAGCAGTATTAGGGTTACTCTGCTCTACAATAGCTTTTAATACCTGAATTGTATAAGCGGGTAGCTGTTCGATAAAATCAGCCCATTCTTCAGAAAAATTTTCTAACTGAGTTCCAGTTTCTATTGTTTCTAAGGATTCTATTAATTCAGAGAAAGGAAAAAAATCTTCGCTTGCTTCCTGTTCGTTTTCATTCAATTGTTCCTGAGTAGTCAGGGTTTCCATTTGATGAAGCAGTTCCCAAACTTGGCTTTGCAACTCATCGCGCTCCTCTTGCAAGACTGAGACTTGCCCTTGTAACTGTTGTAGTTGAGTTTGTTGTTGTGCAAGTTGGGTTTGTAAGGAATTCAGGCTTGATTCTATAAGTTCTTTCTCAACTTTTTTATCTAAAAGAAATTGCTTTTGCTGGTTTTCCTGAGCTTCTAACTCTTGTATCTGGACTCGTAACTCGTGTAATTTTTCTTCTAATTGAGGCTTTAATCTGTTGAGTAGAGTTAAGTTACTTTCTAATTCTTGTTTTTGCTGCTGAAGTTCACTGATTTGAGTTTGCAGTTGAGTGATTTCAGCACGCGAAACATTATGATTCAATTCTAAACGGCGTTTTTCTGCTGTTAGGGCAGAGAAGGAATTATTGAGTTCTACTTTGGATTGATCTAATGCATGAAGCTCATTTTTTAAATAGTTTATTTGTGCTTCTAACTGTTTTTTTTCTATAACGTAGGTGCTTAGCTCTCTATTAAGACTATCTCTTTGATTACGTCGTTCTAAGACTTGATTTTGCAGTTTGCTTGACTCCGCATACAATGAGGCGTTATGTGCTTCAATTTGATTCATTTCTGCGACAAAGCGCGACTTTAATCCCTCAAGGTCTCTAATTCGCCTTTGTAGGGAATCTAAAATGAGCATTTCATGATTTCTTCTTCTTTTATCTACAAATAATGCTGATAGATATGTCGCAGGTACAGTGATTACACCTGTGAGAAGGGCATTGCTAAAATTCCAGCTAAGGACGAGACTAAGACCAAAACTCACTCCAAAGGCAACTATACCTATAATAAGTCGATTGCTCACCGTTGCTGATTGCATATTGCTTGTCTTTAACATAGTCAAGTCGTCAACCTAAGCATTTTCTAAATTACTAAGCCTCACACTGTTACGCGTGAAAGCTATCGGTGTCATCATTTTCGTACAACAATAAAGAAAAATTAAAAATTAAAAATGAAATTTATCTATTTCATAATTCTGTGTTCGCTGGAGGGTGGGTTAAACTCGATAGTGTCAAATCTGCTTTCAAGAAATCAACAAATTGTCTTGCTGTTCTTCCAGAACGACCATTATGGCGAGTCGCCCACTGTAAAGCTTGGCGTTCCAAATCTTCCTGACTGATATCAATTCCAGCTTGTGCCGCAAGATGCCGGATAATTTGTAAGTAAGTTTTCTGATCAGCTCCTTCAAAAGTTAAGGTCAACCCAAAGCGATCGCTAAAAGAAAGTTTCTCTTGCATAGTATCCCATGCATGAATTTCTTCGTTGTCCTTGGGCGATGGTCTATCGGCAAAAAACTCTCGAATCAAGTGGCGGCGGTTGGAAGTAGCATATACAACAACGTTTTGCGGTCGTGCGGTTAAATTACCTTCCAAAACCACTTTAAGTGCTTTAAAAGCATCGTCATCTTCTTCAAAAGACAGGTCATCGACAAAGATGATAAATTTCTGTGGGACACCGCGCAACTGCTCCACAATTTTTGGTAAGTCTTTCAATTCAGATTTTGCCACTTCCAGTACGCGTAAGTTGCGATCGCTATACTCCTTCAACAAGGCTTTTACCAAAGAAGATTTTCCGGAACCGCGACTTCCGTAAAGTAAGACGTGTAGCGCCACCTGTCCAGATAATAAAAACTCTGTGTTTTTCAACAAAGCTTGTTTTTGCGACTCGTAACCCACGAGTTGACTCAACTCAACTGAATCAGGATAGCGTATTCCGATAAACTCCCCAGCTTGCCAACGCAAAGCCTTATACTCTGCAAATAAACCTGTACCAAATTGGCGATAATAAGCTGCCAATTCTTTCACAGCATCAGCCCAATTTTCCAACTGTTGTAGTTTCTCTAGGAGCGGTAATTCGTGAATTCCTGCTACTCTATCCTGCTCTACATACCACACAACTGGTGAAACGGGTAGATGAGCTACGGCTTGCACCCACTGACTCAAAGCAGCGCTGCTGCACTCATAAAGATTTTGCAACGCTTGTAAATCATGCTGAACTGCTGCTACTAGTGCAGGAGGTAAATTCTCAAATTCTTGCTGTTGAGCTAGCTGAGTAAAAGGATTATCTGCTCTCAGAATTTGAGTCATCAGATACTCCTCCCAGTTTTGATGTCTGGCAGCTAAGCACTTGAAGTAATTGCCGTATGCCTGGAGACAACTCTGCGCGTCCGCATCAGTGTAACGTATTGCTTGTAACAGGTCAAGATATGCAATCCCCACTTCGCCTTGGAGGACGGATTGGTAGAGTAAGAGGGACGCTGCTTGGCGCTGGAGATATTGGACCTTTGCGATTGCTCTATTATCCATCAATCAATCATGGTGATGTAGCTAAATAGCTATGGTAAATTGTCTGCTGATGCTTGCAGCAAAATCAAAATCTACATAGGTTTTAACAATGACTTTAGGTATTGTTGCAGCCCTTGCCTACGGCATCTTAGCTATTATCGGTGGCATCATTGGCTACCGTAAAGCGAATAGCAAAGTTTCTCTTATTAGTGGTATCATCAGTGGTTTACTACTGATGATTGCTGCTTTTGTCCATCTCCAAGGACAAACTTGGGGTTTGACGTTAGCAGCGGTGATCACTGCTGTTTTGATAGTTGTTTTTGGATTTCGACTGGTTAAAACACGCAAATTTATGCCTGCGGGATTCATGACTCTTTTAGGTGTGGTCGCACTAGCGACGATGGTAACTCAGCAGGCGGTACTGAGGTAACATAAGCTTACTCGTCATAACCATTCTCGGTTTTTGACATAGCTGCACTCTCCCTGCTCCACTCTCCCTGATCGAGGTTGTTCAATTAGTACATTTATATTATCTCAAAGTTGATTTTGTCACACCAAATCCGCATCTACAACCTCTATTTATCTTGGAGACTGGAAGCTGCACGCCGAACGGCAGATAGGTCGGGAGACCCCTTCTCAGTAGCAAAGACGCTACGCGTAAGTCCGCAGGACAGGCTGCGTCAACATGAACGCGAGTGCGTGCGCATGATTGCGCTCAGTGTGCGCTTTGCGCTTACGGGTATCTTCTATGTCCTATGCCTGCGCTAACGCCTGTGGCGTTAGCGCAAGCTCCTCCGGAGGAGGCACAACGTAGTGCGTCACGTTTACGTACACGCTCATAGATTTGTGCCTTCTTTCAAACACCAATGCTTACGCGTAGAGTAACACCCTACCTTAGCAATATTTGCTGTCAAGTTTTTTTTACTATTTTCAGAGTTTATTAAAATATGTTTCTCAGTTTAAGAAGAAGTAAAAACATTAGTTGTTCTGTTTATTAAAATATGTTTTTGATTTTAAGAAGAGGTAATTTTTTTTGTTGATTAGCATTTTTGGAAGTTTTCAAAAAATGTTGCATATACTACAGAAAATATAATTTTATTTTCAGTGAGAAAATGCCTAGTTTAAAAGCACAATCAGTGAGTTCTCTGAAGTCATTTCATACTTTACAAAAATGTAAGCTTTGCAATAGCGTTGCTGTAACAATTTCAGCGATTAGTCATTCTAAAAAGCAAGATTACAGCGTAACAAAATCATTGGTACGATCCGGAAGTCAACTCAGATGTCATGTACTTTAGGATGTCATCTAAAGGAGGGAGATAGGTTTGTTAATGTATATTTATCATCCAAAAGTTATCAGCAATTATTGACATCAAAATGCGAAGTTACAAAAGTTGATTTATAGACTTAACTATGTAGGCACAGACTTTTGAAAGATTTGGCTGAACGCTGACGCAAAATTTCAACCAATAGTAAAGGTAGCATTGCCATTTTGGCAGGTTCATTTTAGAAAAATCGGATATTAGTAGATTGTGTCAATCGTTATTGATACTCGCATGCTTGTTGCTATCTACTGAAAACTCTTGAAGCAAAACCAATACTGAAATAGCGGATTATCCAACCAATCTTACGCTATAGGAAATAATACATGGTACTTTCACTATCTTCTCATAATGTTATCCAGTATCTGCATAAAGTAGGTCTGTGTAGCTCAGAAGAAGGCGTATATGCCGATTCTGAATTACCGCTAAGTAGCATTAAAAATTGCAATTTACTTGTGAATTTGACGGCAAATAACAAGCTGCTGGTTAAACAGGAACGATACATTAATAATGATGCCAACTCCCATGAGTTTTTCAATGAATGGCTGTTTCACCAATTGCTTCAGCAGTTTCCAGTTTTAGGAAATATTCCTGCGATCGCATCTTTATTAGTGCATTTTGATGAAGAAAAATCTATTCTTGTTCGCAATTACCTAAAGGAATATTTTGAAGTAGCAAGTTTTTATCAAAAAGATTTTTCCTTTCCCAAAGCAATTGCAAGTGCTATTGGCACTAGCTTGGGAGCGCTGCATCGTGCTACTTTTAATCGCCGAGAATATCGTGATTTTATGGCAACTGCTCCTCAGGGACAGTTTCGCTATCAATTTTATAATCCAGCGCAAGGAATAGGGTCAATTGGCTCTGAGATTTTTGGCAATGTTCCCACAGAAGCACTGAAATTCTACGTTCTTTATCAACATTATGAAAGTTTGGAAGCCGCAATTGCAGAATTGGCATACGAATGGAATCCCTGCTGCTTAACTCATAATGATTTAAAATTGGAAAATATTTTAGTCCATTCAAGGTGGGATCAGTTAGATAATTGCCTTGTACGACTCATTGACTGGGAAGCTTGTGCTTGGGGAGATCCTGCTTTTGATTTGGGAACTTTAGTAGCAAGCTATTTGAAAATTTGGTTAGAAAGTCTAGTGGTAGATCCCACCATCGAGTTAGAAGAATCTTTGCTTCTAGCAGCGGTACCATTGGAAGTTCTCCAACCCTCAATAATAGCCCTAACTCTGGCTTATCTTGATGCTTTCCCAATGATTCTTGAGTATCATGGTGACTTTGTTCAACGAGTTATTCAGTTTGCGGGTTTAGTTCTGATTCATCAAATTGAGTCAAAAATTAAGCATCACAAATACTTTGATAACTCAAGTATTTGTATGCTCCAAGTTGCTAAAAGTTTACTCACCAAACCGCAAGAGTCTGTGCTGACTGTTTTCGGTATTGCAGAGTCAGAAATTATAAAACATTTTGTCAACTTCGCTCAATTCTCTCAGCCAGAAACAGAAAATAACTTGCTTCGCCTTTATTACGACAAAACTCGTTTGCGTGGTTGTTAATACGAGAAGGTGACGATAATGGAGAAGTCAATAAATAATCAACTTCTTACAAAAGTATGATTTGGATATTTATAACCGCAGATGCAGGCAGATAAATTATCTGTGTCTATCTGTGTCCATCTGTGGTTTAATTTTCCAAAAATTGCCAAAAAATTTCATTTCGCACTTTTGTTTAATTACTACCCTCCCTCAATACTCGCGCTCGTCGCAAAGCGTCCCGTGAGGGATACGCTCTCTACCTTGAACTCTCATTTAATAAGCTCCAATAATGCTAGAGTCTTCTACCAAACCACTGCTAAATTCTCTATTAGATATTGCTAGCAATATCCAAATTGAATCTAACTTTTGCATTCGCCACCCTAAATATCAACCCTTTGCTCTACCAGCCAAAATAGCAGAGCGATTTCGGAAAAATTCGCCAGCATTACAACACAAGTATCTTGCTCTACTTTTGCGAAATTTCCTTCACGGGATTTACTACAATGGATCGCTACAAACCACATTGTCACTTGATGGTGATGCGAGTGATAACTTAGCATACAAAAACCTGGAGAGCCATTCGATTTTGGAGATTGATTGGCAATTTTACGAGCAATTACATACCAGCAATCACGGTATAGGTTACTTTGATCCTGGTTGGCAGGTGTTGCGACGGGAACCAGATGGTAGTATTGCAGTTACCAAAGGCGGTTTGTCATTGTATGTTGAGTACAATAGCAACCTAGAAGCATCAACGCAGACCGCCAAAGTAGGAGAGTATATTAATATCTGGATGCCTAAAAACCGGCTGGAAAACGGCTTTTACGTAGCGGTTAGTAATGTCGGACAGGATTTGCAGGTTCACCCAGATGCTGATTTAGGCGTAGGGCGGATTTACTTTAATGTCACTCCATTTGGTGCGATCGCCCTCATGAACAGCCTCACACAGCAACTGAACGCTGCTGGAATTCCTTTTAATTTTCAGGTTTTACATAATCCATTAGCCTATGGGCGCTACGACTCAGGAGTGCTGTGCTTTGAACGCGAAGACTACCCAGCAGTGCGAAAAGTCCTTCAGGCTGTCTATGCAGACTATCAATCGCATTTTCACAAAGAAATCCCCTTATTTACCAAATTTTTGGCACCTGGGCTAGGTTTAGCTGAAGAAGTCAGCCAAAAATTTGCAGCACAGGAAAGTTTTGGAATGAACCGATGTCAAATTGTAGCTAATGCTTTGTTGGAAGTTTGGCAACAAGGTAACAATTCAACGCATGAGCGAATGAGGGCAATTGAGCTACATTTTACTCGGTTCGGCATTGATTTACAGCGTCCCTACCTCAATCCTTACTCTGAGGATATTTACTACGAACTAAACTGATAAAACCAATCGTTGCGGTAAAATTATTTACTATAGCGGGCAAATAGACTGCTATATATTTTTTAATTTTGAATTTTTCAAAATGCCTTTTACTTATAATCGCACTGTTCGGTTTCAAGATACTGATGCTGCTGGAGTCGTTTACTTTGCTAATATCTTGGCTATTTGTCATGAAGCTTATGAAGAGTCTCTAGTTGCATCTGGCATTAACCTCAAAGATTTTTTCACCAATCCATCTGTGGCTTTTCCCATTGTTCATACTAGTGTGGATTTTTTCCGTCCGCTGTATTGTGGGGACAATTCCGTTATTAGATTAATGCCACAACAGCTTAGTGTTGATAGGTTTGAAGTAGCTTATGAAGTCATAGTTGGTGAGGTGGTGGCTGCTAAAGCAGTGACTCGACACGTTTGTATTGAGACAAATAGCAGAACGAAAACAGAGTTACCAGAAGAAATGACGCAATGGTTGGAAGCGAACCGCCGAGGCGCAGAGAGCGTAGAGAGAAGAAAGTCAAGAGAGGTTCTTTGAAAGAGTTAGGAAACGAACCGCCCTACGCCGTACCCGAAGGGAGCGCTCTGCGCTCAGGCGCATGCCCGAAGGGCTTTAGACGCCAAGAACGCCAAGAAGAAGAGAGGTTATTAAAGAGAGTTTTGAAGAAAACTTGTGGCTATTTGCTGTAGCTGTTGGCGATTGATTTTGCCTTGAGAGTTGCGAGGTAGGGTTTGTACAGGAATCCAATGTTTGGGAATTTTAAATTTGCTAAGTTTCTGTTTTAGGAGATTTCGGATTTCTAAATCAGAAGTCTTCGAGTTTTTCGGAATGTAAATTGCTGTGACTGCTTGTCCCCAAAGTTTATCTGGTATGCCGATGACACAAACATCTGCTACCATTTGTGTTGCTCTAATGGTTGATTCAATTTCGATTGGATAGACATTTTCCCCGCCTGTAATGATTTTTTCGCTGTTACGTCCAACGATATGTAAATAACCTTGGTTATCTAAAAATCCCAAATCATCTACTCGCAAATATTCCTGATTATCCCAAGTATTAGGATAATAGCCTAAAGCTAGAGATTGAGAATAAATTGTGATATTTCCTATTTGATTTGAATTCAATTCCTCGCCTTGCTCATTGCAAATTTTTACAGAGGCATGGGGAAGGACTTGAGTACAGCTATCTTTCCCATTAAGAAAATCATCGGGTTTGAGGGTAGCAATTTGTGAGGCAGTTTCTGTCATGCCATAGGTCGGAGCTAATCGGATGTTATAATATCTTGCTTTTTCTAAAAGTTCGTTCCAAGCTGGCGCACCTCCCAAAAGTACGGTTTGAAATTGGGATAACCACTCAGTTAATTCTGAATTTTGTAGAAGACGCTGTAACTGTGTTGGTACTAAAGAAATACAAAAATTTGATGGTTCAATAGTGCTTATTTGATTTTTTATTTGACCAGATTCTAAGTCTTTAAATAGCTGAATAACGAGTCTTCCACCAGTCGTGAAGGAGCGCATAAATTGCATTAAACCGCTGACATGATAAAGCGGTAATACGCAAAATGAATTAACTTGATTGAGCGAAAAATGTTCTGTAAATCCTTTTACGGATGCCATTAAAGTTTCCCAGGTATGAATGGCAAACTTCATCTTTCCCGATGAACCACCAGTGGGAATCATGATGAATGCTGAGTCAGGAGATGAGGAGGTGGGGAGGTGGGGAGATAAAATTTTTGAATTTTGAATTTTGTAGACGCCCCTTGGGCGGTGAGACAGCGCTGCAGGAGGGTTTCCCTCCGTAGGCGACTGCGTTCGCCCTTGGCGTGCCGCAGGCATACCCGAAGGGCTTCCCGCAGAGTATTTTGAATTGTTTTGTCCCCAATTTCTTGTCCCTAGTCCCCAAATTAAATCTGGGTTGACTAAATCAAAAACCTGTTGCCATTCTTGTTTTCCCCAATCGGGATTGCAAAGAAAAACCGGACAACGAGCAGCACAAGCGGCGAGAAACCCTGCTAAAAACCGCACTGGATCGCGTTCAGCTAGGAGAATTTTCAGTGGTGTGCCTCGATAATATGAAAACTGGGTTAATTCTAAATACAGTTGTTCGCTTAACTGGGCAAATAAATCCCTATCATCACAAATTAACCAGTCTTGAGGTAGAGGCTGGTAAAATGTTTGCTGCACAATATTTTCTAAAGTTTTTTCCATAAATCTTCTGGCAAAGTTTCTTCTTGGGCAAACCAATGGTTGACACCAAAACCTACTGCTCTGTTACCCTGAGATAATTCAGCGGCTAGCTGGAGTGCTGCTTGTCTACCAATTGTGGTTTCAAAAACGGATGAAAAGACAGCATCAATTTTATGCTGCTGACAAAACTGACGCAGGCGAGATGGTGAACCGACTATCCCAGGCTTAATTACAAAAATTCCTCGCCAACCTTGTTTGAAGCATCTGGTTAGTTGGTTAAGTGTGGCGACAGACTCATCTAGGGCGATCGCCGTTTTATAGTCATGACTTAACTCCAACATCGCCTCAAATTGATCCACAGACAAAGGCTGTTCAATAAATTCAATTTCTAGGGATAATTCATCATTTACCTTGATATTGTCGCAAGCCCGCAGCCATAAATTAGCTTCTTTAAGCTTGAGTCCGCCATTGGCATCTAATCGTAGTTTTGCAGAGGCTGGCAAAGTTTGAGTGAGTCGTTCCAAAATTTCCAGTTCTTGAACAATGGGATAAACAGCTATCTTCCACTTAAAGGTACGATATCCCTCCTTCCACAGCTTCTGCCACCCCTCTAGCGCCGCTTCTCCAGCTGGTAACAAACCACTGTAGCAAAAAAACTTGGCGTTCTTGGCGTCTTGGCGGTTCGTTTCCCAAGCGGACTCAAACCCAAATTGACACGCGGGTAATTGATCCGGGATAGAGAAAATCATCTCTTGTGTGATTTCCTCTGAAAGCTCGTGGCAAAATTCTAGAGCTTGTTCTAGAGTTTCCGAACCAAACCAGCTGATGGGTGCAATTTCCCCCCAGCCGATTTTTCCTGTTTCATCGGTGAGACGCAGGATAATACCTTCGCGAATATCCCAGGTTCCGTGACTTGTAGTCAGCGGTTTGAGAAATCTCTGCTGATAAGGACGAAACTCAAATCGATACTGCATCAAAAGCCTGCAAGTAAAAATCCCAAACCCAACAGCAAGCAACTCCAAAAATGTACTGATACGGCAATGAATTTACAGTTACTCACTTTTTCCGGCTGGTTATGATTTTGCTGAACATGACTACATAACTTTCGGGCAAAGGGTAAACTCGCAAAACTTAGTAAAGTCCACACGGGGAAAATTCCACAAACCACAAACAGCAAAGTTAGGGCATAAATGCTACCAGTAAACCAAGTTAACAACTGAGCCGCTTTTTGTGTTCCTATGCGGACAATTGGGGAACGTTTTCCTGCTGCTATATCATCCTCAACTTGATGAAAGTGCGAACAAAACAAAATTAAGCTTGTAGCGATTCCAACAATCACCGAAGCAGCCAAACTCATCGTTGACCAGCTAGCCGTTTGACTGTAGTATGCTGCTCCTATAGCCAAGGGACCAAAGGCAAAAAAGCAAATGATTTCCCCTAAACCCTGGTACCCTAGACGAAAGGGAGGTCCTTGGTAAGTGTAGCCCAAAGCACAACAAAGCAAAATTATTCCGATTACGGTTAAGTCTTGTTGCCACCAAGCTATTGCTAATATTCCCAGTAAACCCAGACCTAAAAATACATTTCCCAGCCAAAATATTAATAGCTTATTGCCTGTTAAATTCACTAAAGAATGGTGTTTATTTTTGTCAATCCCTGTTTCAGAATCAAAGACATCATTACTGAGATTTTCCCAAGCCAGGATAAAAATTGCAGCGACTGAGAAAGTAGAAAAAACTGCTCCATGAAATATTTTAGTTTCCGCAAATGCGATCGCCGTTCCTACCCAGATGGGCATAAGAGCAACGCTATACATTGGCGGTTTTATTGCCGCCATCCATAACTTAGTGTTGGGATAAGAAATCAGCTTTGTAGTCATCAGTCGTGAGTAATGAAATTGCCAACAACTTTTTCAGCAAAAGTTCTTATGGTTTGTAAATACACCATATACAGACAACACATTTAAAAAAGTCGTCTCTGTAAGAGTGAAGCATTAGTCAGGTGCATTAACGCACTTAACCTGGTTATGGTCTTTCTCACTCTCAAATGACAGCATAAACTTGGCACTGCAATCAGGTTTTTGCCAAACCACAATCTGGCAGAGCCACTATGCTGGTTACAAGGCGACTGTTTTGTGTTACCTGTAGAAATACGACCACGAATTATCACTCTTTTGGAAGTTAACTTTAGAAAAATTTACTCTTTCTAGATCCATGACAGTTTCTCCATGTAACGCTGACTTTTTTGTATATAATAAGGAACTATGCCGCTTTCTTTTAGCTGTTCAGCAAAATTGCATCAGGAATAATGTCACACAAATTGCAAGTCTTTCCCTGGAGATTGACTGTGTTGACCCTTTAGTTGTCCTTGAGCGGCTGGCACAACCAAATAAAATTAATTTTTATTGGGAGAATAGAGGAAAAAAAGAAGCGCTTGCTGCTGTTGATGCTGTTGCCAAATTAGAAATTGTCGGGAAAGAGCGTTTCGCTCAATCAGAAGAGTTTATCAAAGAATGTGTAAAAAATATAGTTTGCTTTTCTAGGACAAACCAAGCTTTCTCTGGAACTCAATTTTTATGTAGTTTTAGTTTTTTTGATCAAAATACCCAAGTAGACTATCCATTTCCAGCCGCTACCATTTTTCTGCCACGTTGGCAAGTGGCTGTTAAAAATGAGTGTAGCGTATTAGTTTTAAATACAATTATCAATGCTGACGTAAATATTCAAAGAATTCTGCAAATTTTCTGGCGCAAGATTGAAATTATCAATTCCATAGGATATGAGTCACAAACTCTTGATTATTCTTTGCCAAAATTCAGCAAACAATCCGTTGCAAATCCAGAAAAGTTTAAACTTTCAGTCTTGTCAGCTTTGGAAAAAATTCAGTCTAATCATTTAAATAAAATTGTTTTGGCAGATGCACTTGATGTAAGGTCAAATGCTGATTTTAACTTAATTCAATCCTTAAATAACCTGCGACAACTGCATCCTAATTGTTATGTGTTTTCTATAGGAAACGGTAAGGGACATAATTTTATAGGCGCAAGCCCGGAACGCTTAATTAGTATTCAGGAAAAACAGTTAATGACTGATGCTTTGGCTGGTTCTGCACCACGGGGTAAAACACCTGCTGAAGATGCTGCTAATGCCAGTTCTTTGCTCAATAGCATGAAAGAAAGACACGAACATTCGTTGGTAATTGATTTTATCACTCAGCGTCTGTCTCAACTGGGTTTATCACCTCAAGTTTTAGCACCTCGCTTGCGACAATTATCTAACATCCAGCACTTGTGGACACCTATCAGCGCCCGAGTTCCTGCTCATGTCCATCCCTTAAAGATAGTCGCCCAGCTACATCCAACACCAGCAGTTGCAGGTACTTCCCAAGAAATTGCTTGTCGCGAAATTCGTCGTTACGAAAGCTTTGAAAGGGGTTTATACGCTGCGCCACTAGGTTGGGTAGACTTGGAGGGAAACTGTGAGTTTATTGTGGGAATTCGTTCAGCACTCATACATGGCGATCGCGCCAGACTTTACGCAGGTGTTGGTATCGTTGCTGGTTCCGATCCCGATAAAGAACTTGCAGAAGTTCAACTCAAACTACAAGCGTTGCTCAAAGCATTAGTTTAGAATTTTGTGTAATGCGTGTAACAATTGCTTAACGGTGTAAGGTTTTGGCAAAAATGTTTCAACGCTCAGGGCTTGCGTCTGTTGTTTGTTGTCTGAAAGCCCACTAGCAGCCATAATCTTGACACATGGATTCATTTTTAGCAAAGCACGGATCGTGGTTAAACCATCCATGAGTGGCATCATTATATCCACAAACACAACTTTGACTTCTTCCCGATGTTGAGCATACAATGCAAGTGCCTCAATGCCATCACAAGCTGTCAACACTTTATAGTTGTAGCTTGAGAGCGTGATTTTGGTAATCTCTCGAATTTCCGCCTCATCATCCACCACCAAAATTAATTCTCCATTTCCCGTAGGTAATTTCAAAGTTTCTGTAGGCGGTGTTTCGTTCTCTAAAACTGCTTTTAAAAAGACCTGAAATTCTGTTCCTTTACCAACAGTGCTAGAAACACTGATAAAACCGCTGTGGCTTTTCATAATACCAAGTACCGTTGAAAGACCAAGCCCTGAACCTTTGCCAACCTCTTTGGTAGTAAAGAAAGGCTCAAAAATTTTATCCAAAACTTCAGCGGGCATACCAATTCCAGTATCCCTCACGCTGATCATAATGTGGGGTCCAACAGTTGCATCAAGATTCATCCGCGCATAGTTTTCGTCAATCAAGAAATTTTCGGCTGAAATACTTAAAACACCACCATTTGGCATCGCATCGCGAGCGTTAATAACCAAATTTATAAGCACCTGATGCAGTTGTGTCGCATCTCCAGAAACAGTCCAAAGATTTGGTGCTATATCAGTGCAAAATTCGATAGATTTGGGAAATGTCTGTTTGGCAAATTGCTCAATTTCCAATATCAAATGCCGTAGTTGTAAAATCGTGCGCCTACCTTCGACACCGCGTGCAAACGATAGCACTTGCTTAACCAAAGTCGCACCACGTTGAGCGTTTGTTTCTAATGTCTCAAGCAGCAGCTGGTTCTGCTCATCAGAAATTCTCATCCGCAAAAGTTGAGCAGACATGAGCATCGGAGCCAGTATATTATTGAGGTCGTGGGCAATACCACTCGCAAGTGTCCCGAGGCTTTCCAGTCGTTGAGCGCGAAGAAACTGTGCTTCAAGTTGTTTCTTTTGGGTGATGTCGGTGTTTACAGTCAAGATTGATTTTGCGTTCCCATGTTCATCGCGCACGAGTGTCCAACGAGTTTCAACGATGACTTCTTTGCCATCTTTTCGGACTTGGCTCAATTCACCATACCACTCGCCTGCCAAGTTGACTTGAGACAAAGCTTCTTGCAGTTGCGACGAAGTTTTTTTATACAAAACCTCGTTAGCGTTCCTACCTAAAGCGTCTTTTGCTTTCCAACCGTAAAGACGCTCGGCGCTTCTGTTCCAAAAGACAATTTTGTTTTCTAAATCTCTAACTACAATGGCATCTGTTGCGACATCAAGCCAAGCCGCTTGTTCGCCGATTTTCTGTTCTGCTAGTATCCGCTCGGTAATGTCCATTCCGACACCAACCATACGGACTGCTCTACCAGTTTCGTCATAGTAGACTTGCCCTTTATTTCCTATCCAATGCAGCGTTCCATCAGGTGATACTAATCGAAATTCGGCTTCATAATCTGTCCTATTTTCAATAGCATCTGTAATGGCAGCAAGGACGCGATCGCGATCTTCAGAATAAACAGCATCGAGAAAAGCTTCAAATGTGTGGTCATGGGAGCCTAAGGGAAGACCACACAGCGGTTCCATTGGGTTATAATCCACAACATTATTGGTTGTGATGTTCCAATCCCACGTCACCATGCGGGCGGCTTCCAGAGTTAACAAGAGTCGCGCTTCGCTATCTTGCAGTGCTTCAAGCGTCAGCTTTTGCTCTGTGATATCAATGCACGAACCAATGTAACCCGCAAAACTACCATCTGAATGGAATCTTGGGGTACCTGTATCTAATAGCCAACGATACTCACCATCAAAACGCCTAAGGCGGTATTCCATTGTGAAACTGCGGCGAGCATCAAATGCAGTTGTGTAGGTTTCCAAGCAAAACTCTAAATCGTCGGGATGAATAAGTTCTGCCCATCCGTCACCTAGTTCTTCTTCCACTGTGCGTCCAGTAAATTCCAACCAGCCCTTGTTGAAATAATGACAAAATTGGTCAATACCAGCCATCCATATCATGACTGGGGCTGTGTCTGCCATAGTGCGAAATCGTTCTTCACTTTCTTGCAGCGCGGCGAGCGCATTCTTGCGTACAGTGATGTCAATAGAAATGCCAACAATACCGACTAATTCGCCTTTATCATCGTATATGGGCGAATCAGTGATTAAGATTGGGAACAAGGTGCCGTCTCGACGGCGAACGAGAAATTCACCAGACCAACTTTCACCGCGCTGTAGCTGTGACATAATCTGGGCGGCTTGCTCTTGTGAAGTCTCAGCAGGAACGACTTCCAAGATATTTTGACCTATGACTTCCAACGCTGACCAGCCATAGAGTATTTCCGCAAAGCGATTCCAGTATATAATTTCCCCATCCAAATTAGTGGCAATCACTGCCTGTTCTACCGTTGATAGCAGATGCGCCTGAAAGTAAATTGCTGCTTCTGCCTGCTTGCGCTCAGTAATATCAATAGCTATACCCAAAACCTGCACCGGCAAGCCATCGGCATTTTTGGAAAAAACAGTATCTCGACTACGCAGCCAACGCCACTCGCCATTACTATCTCTCATTCGGTATTCTAGTTCCAGAACTTCACCCTCTTTCACACTTTCAAAGCGTTTATGGTATTCTGTAATTCGTGGCATATCATCTGGATGAACAAGATTAGGCAATACTGCCTCTCTCATGGCTTCAATTTGTTGCGACGTATAGCCTAAAATCTCAACAGCTTGTCGGTTTACATAGATGTTGCGCTGTTCAACTAAGTCGTAGACGTATATCATATCCGGGCTTGTTTCAACAATCCGCTCAATAAGATACTGCTTTTCTTGCAAAGCAGCTTCTACCTGCTTACGTTCCGCAAGTTCGGTTTGTAATTGTAACAAGAGCGTAGATTGTTGAATGGCGATCGCCAGTTGATCAGCCACTGCACAAGTTAATTCCACTTCCTCCTGTTGCCAAGAAAAAGAGTGGTTATTTCTGATCAGGCTAAGACTACCCCAAAGAGTAGAGCCAAAATGCACTGGAACCAGCAACCATGCTCCCTGATAAGTTTGGGCAAAGTTACGGTTGATTTCATCTGAACAAGCACTAGCATCTTCGATTTCAACAACTTCTAATCGCTTGAGTCGAGCAGCAATTTCATTGTCAACATCGGGAATTTCCACTCCCAAAGCACTTGGTAAATCTGGAATTTGATGATAATCAGCGACATTCAGCCACAGTTGCCGTTCGGGTAGATATTGCACAATTTCAACTCGATCAGCTGGTACAAGCTGAGTAATCTCATAAACTGCTGTGGAAAAAATTGTTTCTAAGTCTAGAGAATTACGGATACTTTGAATCACCCGATTGAGCGCCTGCTCTTTTTGTTGGCGTCGCTCCCGTTCGTATTGCTGTCGTAGCCCCTCTTCAGCAACAGGCTGAAGAGATGCTAATTGTTCTAATTGAGAAAGGTGTTGGCGCAGTGCAGCTAACTCTTCAATCAACTGCTCTTTTGTCTTTTCCTCGTCTTTCATTGCCTTATATATTAGGAAAAAGCTCTGTTTGAAGCAGTTACTTAGAATATTTACAGAAAGGTTTTATCCCTGTCATTATCTAATGTCGTAAATTTATATACCGCTTTCAAAAAATTCCTTCATTAATTGCTAATTAAAATATTTATAACTATTTATCATTGGAATCAGTCCAAATCATTGAACATCAAATCATATTTTATAAATGAAAAAAATTTCTTACAAAAGAAAGTATGATTAAGGAAGATTCATAACCACAGATTAACACAGATCCACACAGATAATTTATCTGTGTTAATCTCTGTGCATCTGTGGTTTCATTCTCATAAATTTGACTTTTGTAAGTTTAAGGTAAATGCACACAAAATAAATAGATATTGTCGGGTGGCAATACCCAAGCTTATAGATTTGTAGTGAAAAAATATAACAACAATATCTTGGCAATAGCTTATAGCTAGCTTGTAGTTACACAAACGTAACTACAAACCAAAGTCAAAAGTTCAATCAATTGACTATAAATCCCTATGGATAAAGGGCTTGGCATCTGCACCTGTGTAAGTAGCCACAATATGACCATTGCCACTCATCTGATATTTGTATGTTACCAAACCTTCTAAGCCAACGGGACCACGAGGAGGCATTTGTTGAGTACTAATTCCGACTTCTGCACCAAAACCATAGCGGAAGCCATCAGCAAATCGGGTAGAACAGTTGTGGTAAACTCCGGCTGCATTCACCAGCGCCAGGAAAGTTTCAGCAGCTTCTGCATCTTCAGTGACAATGGCATCGGTGTGTTTAGAGCCATAATCGTTAATGTGGGCGATCGCATCCTGCAATGAATCCACAACTTTAATCGACAAAATCAAATCAGAGTATTCTGTCTTCCAGTCTTCTTCTATTGCGGCTGCGATACTTGACAAAATCTCACGGCTGTGTTCATCCCCTCTTAATTCCACATTGAGTTTTTGCAAAGTCTCAGCAATTTTTGGTAAAAATTCTTCAGCGATGCTCGTGTGAACTAGCAAAGTTTCAATTGCATTGCAAGCAGCAGGATAGCCCGTTTTAGCATCAACTGTAATGGCGATGGCTTTCTCAATATCTGCGGCTTTGTCTACATAAAGATGACAAATTCCATCAGCGTGACCTAATACAGGTATACGGGTATTTTCCTGCACAAACCGGACAAACGAGTTAGAACCCCTAGGAATAATTAAATCTACATACTTATCTAATTTCAAAAGTTCTAAAATTTCTTCTCGTGTTGTTAATAACTGCACCGCATCTGGATTAACAGCAGTTTGAGATAATCCTTGTTTAATCGCCTTAACTATGGCTTCACAAGAACGAGTCGCTTCCTTACCACCTTTGAGGATAATGCCATTTCCCGACTTGATAGCAAGAGAAACAATTTGAATTGCGGCTTCTGGACGTGCTTCAAAAATGACACCCAAAACGCCTAAAGGACAAGTGACGCGCTTCAGGATTAAACCTGTATCAAGTTCACGGTGAATCTGTACAGCACCGACTGGATCAGGGAGTTTCCCGACATCTCTAACACCAGTAATAGTGTCTCTTAACTTATGTTCATCTAACTGCAAACGCTTATAAAGAGGCTTAGCAATTCCTTCTGTAGTCGCTCTTTCACAATCAGCAACATTTGCTTGTAAAATTTCGTCTTTTGCAGCTTCTAAAGCTTGGGCGATCGCTTCAATAGCTTGATTTTTCGCGTCAGTTGGGAGAACCGCCAGCTTGAGTGCAGCCAGTCGGGTTTTTTTAGCAACTGCAATTAAGTTTGATAAATCCTCACCAAAAATACTCATGATAACAAATCACATTAATCTATGCCTTTCCCCAATCCTATCAACACTAGACCTCTTGCACTAATCTCTAAAACCCCCCTCAATCCCCCCGCAAGCGGAGGGAAGGTTTAATTCCCTCCTCGCTTACGGGGAGGGTTAGGGTGGGGTGCTAAATATTCGTGCAGCAAATCTATTAGTTATTCTCCCCACCTCCGCATCCTCCACTTGGTTCACCCAACTGGGTAATAAAAACTAATCGCTTCGGGCGAGGTTTAAGCTACATAATCAACCTTACTTTAGAAATATCGAACGCAAATGAAATTCAGGGAGAAAAACAATGACATTTACTCAACCATCTACCGAAGCTCAACTTGACAGACCGGAACTAAGAGAAGGTTCCAGAGGCGAAGCAGTTAAAGAATTACAAAATTTGTTAAAGAAATACGAACTTTACACAGGTGCTATTGATGGCATTTTTGGTCCAGCAACAACAAAAGCTGTCAAAGCCTTCCAACACCGTGTATTCTTAAAAGAAGATGGTATTGTTGCCGATAAGACTTGGCGAGCGCTTTACAAGGGTGCGCCAGTCGATATGCCAATTCTGAAAAAAGGTAGCAAAGGCGATTTAGTTGTTACTATTCAAAAAATCTTGCTAACTACCAAAGACTATAGTGGTAGTGCTGATGGTGACTTTGGTGTCCGCACAGAAACCGCAGTCAAAGCTTTCCAAAAGCGTGTCGGTTTGCCACAAGATGGCGTTGTTGGCGATCGCACTTGGTTTGAGTTCAGCAAAATTAATCACTAAAGCCACGTGGAGACAATGAGAAGGTAGTAGAAACACCAAACCCGATTTCTTTAAGAAACCGGGTTTTTCTACTCTTGTGCAAGTTGAGCCTTAGCTTGTTGCCACAGCGTTTCTAATTCCTCTAAAGTGTAATCAGAAAGAGGACGCTCAGCAAAAGCCTCCATTTTTTCCAAACGCTGAACAAACCGCTGATTTGTTCCCTGCAAAGCTGCTTCCGGATCAAGATTATTCCAACGCGCAAGCTGGAGAACAGAAAACAGCAAATCACCTAACTCAGCTTGTTGTCGTTCTGGTGTTTCGTGTTCCAAAGCCTGTTTGAATTCCGTCAATTCCTCATTAAACTTGTCCCACACCCCATCAATATTTTCCCACTCAAATCCAACAGCCGCCGCCTTTTGCGAAATCTTCATCGTCGCCATCAATGGCGGAAGCTTACGTGCATAGCCACCTAGCTTGTGACTGAGTGTTTGACTATCTGGCGATGGTTCACCTTTTTCCGCAGCTTTGATTTGTTCCCAGTTTTGCCGCACCTCATCAACGCTTTGCACCGACACATCACCAAAGACATGAGGATGACGGCGAATAAGTTTTTGGGAAATCCCTTCAGCCACTTCCTTCAAAGAAAATTGTTCGTATTCGCCAGCGATTTGTGATTGTAGGACAACTTGTAAGAGTAAATCGCCCAGTTCTTCAGCAATAGCGTCTTTATCCCCACTATTAATAGCGTCTACTACTTCATAAGCTTCTTCTATCACATATGGTGTCAGCGTTTGGGGAGTTTGCGCCAAATCCCAAGGACAACCCCCATCAGGAGAGCGCAACTTTGCCACTATATCAATTAATTCTTGTAACGCCGCCAAAGTCTCAGCGTTCCTCTGGGTTTGATTAGTTTCCATAATTAATAAAAACTCTGCGTCCTCTCTTGTCCTGGTGCGGTTCAAAATACTCTTTTTGACATACCCCCCGCCCTAAAGGGACGGGGATTCTAGGCTCAAACAGCAATTGCAGGCACAGCCCGTCTTACATCGCCTAACCCAACAGTTGATGCCCCAACTGCACAAATATTCTTAGCTGCGTTCTCGTCCCTCCCGTTCACCGACTCACAGGATGGACAACGCCACTCTCTTATAGACAAATCCAGTTTTTCTAGAACGTGTCCACAATTAGAACAAGTCTTGCTAGACGGATACCATTGATCTATAAATATGACCTGCTTGCCTTTCTTTTTGGCAATCCACTCTAGAATTTGTAGAAATTCCCCAAAGGCTAGGTCTGAGATTTTTCGTCCCCAAAGACGTTGCATCCCTTTAAGATTGAGTGTTTCAAAACATAGCACATCAAACTTATTAGTTAAGTCGTGTGCTAACTTCCAAAACCAATCACGTCTGGCATTACAAATATCCTCATGCTTGCGTACTAAATTCTTTCTAGCCCGTTCTCGATTGGACGACCCTTTTAGCTTTTTGGAATGTTGTTTACTCGCTTTCTTAATGGTGTTGAGAGACTGTTTAAGAAATTGAGGAGATTCAATACTGGAGCCGTCAGAACAGGTGAGGAATGTCTTTAAACCAAAATCAAATCCCGCTATTCTACCAGTCGCAAATTTAATTTCTGGTTCAAAACAATCGTCAACCACGACAACCATAAACAATTCACCCAACGGTGTGCGTTTAATGGTTAAAGTTTTGACTGTCCCCTCTATCTCTCTAGATTTCCAAAATTGATAAACCCGATTCCCAATTTTGACCCGATTGCCACTTAAAAATTTATACCCTGCTTGCTTGAGGGTGAATGATTTGTACTTTTTAACCTTCTTGAAGCCTGGTGGACGAACCCCCTTCTTATTATGTTTAAAAAACAATTGGTATGCTTTTTCAATACGTTGACAAATGTCCTGTACTGCTTGAGAACCTACTAATTGCCAAAACGGGTTACGTTTCCGCAAATTGGCTATATGAGATTGAAGTTTTGTACAACTCAAGTGTTTACCCCACATCCGGTAGTACCGACGATGAAGGGCAATGCAATGGTTATAGATTACCCCAGCAGCGTTAATTGACTGCTTGAGGTATCTATTGCGCTTGTGTGAGTACAACTTAAATCTTAGTGTTTTCATGCTACTATTGTACACAATAAAGCTGTACAATAGTATGAAGAAACGATTAGATTTTAGGGTAGAAGAGTACGAACTTCAAATTCTTGAAGACTACTGCTCCGAAGTTGGCAGAACAAAAACTGATGTATTTAGAGAACTTATTAGAACTCTGAAGACCAAGAGAAAGCCGTCCTAGAAGGACGGGGCTTTAAACCCAATTTTTTGGTAAAAAGCTGGGACGAAATGAGTCTAAAGACAAAGCAGTACATAACACTCACTCCTAGTGCGTGGCAAACATTACACGAAGGTGCCAAGGAACAAGGAGTAAGTGCCAGAGAACTCATTGAGTGTTGGGCGAGAGAGTGACAAGAACTGGGACACCTTAGGTGGAGAATGTCCCAGTTCTTGTCCGCCATTCATCCCACACTCCCCAAAGCGGGTGAGATGTGGAGCTTCTGGCGAGCTAGCTAAAGTTCTGGTAATCTCTGATCAAAAGCCGATGGCGGGATTTGAACCCGCGACCGCTCGATTACGAATCGAGTGCTCTACCACTGAGCCACATCGGCACACATTAAAAGATAATAGCTCATGACACAACCAAATAGCAAAAATCGTATGAAATCAGAACAATATGCCCGTCTTAAGGCAGAAATAGCAGCCCCCTATCGTGGCTTACGGCAATTTATCTACATTGCTTGTGGTGCTTCTGGCTTTATCGGCGCACTCATTTTTTTTTCTCAGCTACTTGCGGGACGTGATGTTGACAACGCTTTGCCTAACTTGGCACTTCAAGTAGGAATTATCACTTTAATGGTTTTTCTTTGGCGTTGGGAGCAGCGCAAACAACGACGCCCCTAAAACCCTTTCATCAAATGAATTACAAGCTTTTACGATGGCGCAAAGCGTCCGCTGAGTCCTCCGGTGCCGCCAGGCTTACGCGATGGGATCTTATGCCTTTAGAGAAGTAAGCTAATAAAAATACTGTTATCCCCATCATACCAAAGTTCCAGTAAGTCGTAGTTAGAGCGGTTGTGCCGATAATAAGCAAGCAAAATAAGCTGTATTTAACCTTCATTCGTACTTACTTTTTCTAAACAAAAGATTCAAGCTTTTTCCACCAAAGGTCTGCGTTTGGAAACTAAGAAATGAAAATTAATGGCTGAGACACTTGCAGATAGGAAGTGCATAATTGACTTTAAAAAACAATACCTAAGATCGGCTCGGGTTTTGATTTAGCTCACTGACAAGACGTTTTGGAGAACTTTCGTGCATATCCACAAGTTAAAAAGAGAAGTACTCTTGGCTCAGCCTAATTTTACTTATTCCTACTTATCTTCTCTATCAGCCTTAAGCTCACGCACGCATTCTTGTGCAACACCTACAGCAAGTCCCAAGGTGGCACCAATTAAGGTATATCTATTGTGCAAGTCTTGGTAGTACTGACCTTCAAATTTAGGTTGATTAAAGCCACGCTGACCAATTTGAGCAGCAGCCAAACCGATAACTGCGCCAATTAGACCAGTCATAACACCTGAGAAGATGATTAACCTGATATTCATAGAACAGTAAACAGTAAATAGTGAACAGTTAGCAGTTATCAGTTAACAGTCAACACGTGGTTGTTTACCCATAACTGATAACTGATAACAGGACTAATGGTGCAAGAAGAAAGAGTAAAACAGAAAGGCAACAGTGAGCGTAAACAAAATGTGGTTTATCCAATCGTCTAAATTCCATTTTTTGAACATCCGTGTTACCTCTATAGACAAACGTGAATCTTCTTCTACCCCATGACATTATTCTACATTTAAGGCTTTTTGTGGAACTGCTAACTTTACAGTTAATAATGTTAATAATGTCGAAGTTGCATGACAATTTCAGCCAATATGAAAAAAGAACAGCCTGAGTGTTCAACCCGGGCTGCGTGACGCCATCAACACCTTACTCCTCTTGTGGACTAGCCTGAAATGTAGAAAGAGCTTGTTCCTTGTCCTGCTGAGACTGTGGATACTCTGTCGGGCTGGGCTTGCCAGGTTTACCCGGTTTCAAGAAGCGCTCTTCTTGGTTCTTGATCACGACATACAGCACTGGAACTAAAAACAAACTTAAGATTGTCGAAATCAGATAACCACCAAATAGCGCTGTTCCCAAAGACCAACGGCTCGTTGCCCCAGCGCCAGAAGCTATCACCAAGGGCCAAAAACCAACGAAACCAGAGATAGCAGTCATGAGAATTGGTCGCAAGCGTTCCTCAGAAGCGCGGATTGCTGCCTTAGTGATATTCATCCCTAACTCTACCAACTGGTTAGCAAATTCCACGATCAGAATCGCGTTTTTACTTGCTAAACCAATAAGCATCACCAGCGCGACTTGGGCATAGATATTATTGTTAATTACAGGCCAAACGCCGCCTGCTTGGAAAACATTAGCGCGGAACAGGACTGCACCAAGCGCACCCAAGATTGCCAGAGGTACGGTAATCATAATGATGGTGGGATCGACGTAGCTTTCGTACTGCGCCGCTAACACTAAGAAGACCATGACAAAGGCTAAGCCAAAAATGATGGGTGCTGCACCGCCAGAAGATTTCTCCTGCAGGGCAGTCCCTGTCCAAGCGAAGCCAAACCCCGGTTGCAAAACTTCGTTGGCAACCGCTTCCATTGCTTGAATTGCCTGTCCGGTACTGTAGCCTGGTGCAGGACCTCCTTGAATTTTGATTGACGGATAGACGTTGAAGTGAGTGACGACAGGCGGGTAGGTCATTCTTTCCAATTGCACTAAAGAACTCAGTTGGACGAGATTGCCATCTTGGGAGCGCACGTACAGGCGACTGAGGTCTTCAGGATTGGAGCGGACTGTCCCCTCTGCTTGGGCATAAACCCGATACAGTCGTCCACCAAGCACGTATTGGTTGACATAGCTTGCACCCAGGTAGGTCTGCATAGTGCTGAAAATATCACTGACCCGGATGTTCTGTGCCTTGGCTTGGTTGCGGTCGATGGAGATTTGCATCATCGGGGTATCAAAGGTGAATTGGGTAAAGACACCTCCGAGTTCCGGTCGCTTCTGAGCCGCAGCGATCACGTTTCGGGTATTCTCGATCAGTACTTCCATCGGCAGGGCTTGTCTATTTTGGATATACATCTCAAAGCCACCTGTACTACCCAAACCATCCACAGGTGGTGCATTGACGGCGATCGCTACTGCTCCCGGAATTTTTTCCCGCAACCCTTTATTGATTTTTTGCAGAATGCCAAAGACTGAATGCTCAGCACCACGGCGCTCTTCCCAATCTTTCAACTTGACGAAAAATAGCGTCTTGTTACTAGCGTTCCCCTCAAATCCAAAGCCAGCGTTCCCGACGACATGCTCAACTTCAGGTAGTGGCTGCACCACTTCCTCAGAAATCTTCTTCACGAGATCAACGCTGTAGTTGAGAGACACCCCTGGTGGCGCTTCGACAATCGCAAAGAAATAGCCTTGGTCTTCTTCAGGGATAAACCCTTGAGGAGTTGTCTGGTAAATCCAACCTGTCGCTACTAGACCCGCAATAAAGACTGGAATCACGAGCCAGCGAACCCGGATCAGGAATTCCACAATCTTGACATATCCCCCTTGAGCCAATCAAACACCCGATTAAACCAGCGGAAAAACAAGCCCAAGGGACCGTGGACTTCCTGCTGTCGCCGCATGATGATGGCTGACATACTGGGAGAGAAGCTGAGCGCGTTGAAGGTCGAAATGGCAATCGAGAAAGCAATAATCAGTGCGAATTGCTTGTAAACGATGCCGGTTGTCCCAGGAAAGAAGGTTACGGGGATAAATACTGCCATCAGTACCACTGATGTCGCGATGATTGCCCCGGTGAGTTCCTCCATCGCATCTAGGGCGGCTTGCATTGGTTTCATGCCCTGCTCGAGTTTGGCAGCGATCGCCTCCACGACGACAATCCCATCATCCACCACCAAACCTGTTGCCAGGATGATGCCGAATATCGTCAACTGATTGAGGGTAAACCCAAACACATAGGCAAATGCCATCGCTCCAATCAGCGATACGGGGATCGCAAGCGAGGGAATAATTGTGGTGCGCCAATCCTGTAAAAAGATGAAGATGACTAGGAACACCAGCGCGATCGCCTCCATCAAAGTTTTGAAGGCTTCATCGAGAGAAGCTGCGACGAACAAAGTATTATCTAAGCCGACCGCCGACTTTAATCCTGGCGGAAAATTCGGTTGCAACTCCGCCATTTTTGCTTTGATGGCGCTGGCTGTATTCCAGGCATTCGTGCCGGGCAGTTGGTAGGCTAACAAAATAACTGCTGGTGAACCGTCAAAGAGCGTCGTTGCGCTATAGTTTTCTGCCCCAACTTCGGCGCGACCGACATCTTTTAACCGGATTAGCGTGCCATCCTTGCCTGTTTGCACCACGATGTCTTCCGCTTCTGCGGGAGTAGTAAACCGACCGTTGGCTCGCAGAGCAATTTCATACTGCTGATCGGTTGGGGTAGGTTGCTGACCAATTCTCCCCGATCCAACCTGGATATTCTGTTCCGAAACGGCATTGATGACGTCCTGTGCCGTCAAATTTCTGGCAGCCAAGGCATCGGGATCAAGCCAGATACGCATGGCATATTTCCGTTCCCCGACAATTCTGATCGAACCTACGCCCTCGATCCGTTTGATTTCATCGAAGATTTGTCGGTCAACGTAGTTACTTAGGAAGACGTTATCGTAGATGAAGTTACCCTTTTCGTCTTTTTCCGAATAAAAGGCATAGGCGAGAGTAATGGTTGGAGACTGCTTCTGAGTAATCACACCAATGCGGTTGACTTCCTCTGGTAAGCTGGCTGAGGCGATCGCCACGTTATTTTGCACGAGGACTTGTGCCGTATTCCTATCCGTGTCCGTGGGAAAGGAGACGTTAATCGTGCTGTTGCCATCATTCGTCGTCTGCGAGGACATATACACGACCCGCTCCGTGCCGTTGATTTCCCGCTCTAGCACGGTGGTGACGTTTTCTTCTGCTGTTTTGGCATCAGTCCCGAGATAGTTAGCAGTGACAGTCACCTGCTTGAGAGCCATTTCTGGTAGCTTATCCAAGGGGAGGAGGGGAATACAGATTCCTCCGACCAAGAGAATAAGTACAGTACAAACTGTCGTGAAGACTGGTCGCTTAATGAAAATATCCGCAATACTTAGGAGCATAGCCTAGGAGTGATAGGGATCAAGTTGAGAGTGCGATCAATAGCTATTGACGATTAAGCTCAATAGAAATCTAATTGTGCTGACTTAAGACTCAGGCTGAATCGGAGAACCATCTCTCAGGGTCAGAATTCGCGTGACCGCAATTTGATCGCCTGGCTTGACTCCATCGAGCACTTGGTAGCTTTGACCTTGAATGGCTCCCAGCTTCACTGGTACCCGCCGCACAGTCTGTTTTGACCCTGCATTCTGGGCTACAAAGACAAAGCTCTGCGCCCCGATATTAGAGACAGCTACCGTGGGAAGCAAAACACCTGAACGTTCGTTCCAAATGACTCGTGCGCGGACAAACTGCCCCTCGCGTAAGCTGCCCCCCTTGTTGGAAAAGCGAGCCTTGGTTAAGACAGCTTGGGCACCTGTGTCTACCTCTGGGGAGATAAAGTTAATACTCCCGCTGACCAAGCGTTTTTTGGTATTGGGATCAATCAGCTCCACTGGTAGCCCGCGTCGCAGTTGTGAAAGGTAGTTGTTGGGAATTGAGATTCGCAGGTAAAGATTATCATTTTGAGTAATAGTCGTTAGGGTTTGACCAGTGTTAACGTAGTCTCCCACCTTAACGGGAAAATCACCCACTTCTCCAGTAATTGGTGCCAGCACCCGTTTAAACTGAAGCGACACGCGAGCAGTCGCTGTATCTGCCTCAGCTTGTCGGACGTTAGCTTGTGCTTGATTTAAGCTAGCTTTGGCAGCTTGTACCTGTTCCTCAGTGGCGCGGAGGGTGGCGATCGCCGTGTTTAGGTCTCTCTGGGCAATGTCTAACTGCTGTTTTGCTTGTGCCCCAGCAGATACCAGTTGCTGCGCCCTTTGGAACTGAAGTTTTTGAAGTTCTACGTTTGCCGCATCCCTCAGCCGTTGTGCTTCTTGTGCTT
Organism: Scytonema sp. PRP1; assembly: GCF_036697665.2. NCBI lineage: Bacteria > Bacillati > Cyanobacteriota > Cyanophyceae > Nostocales > Scytonemataceae > Scytonema > Scytonema sp. PRP1. The sequence goes on from NZ_JBAHYJ020000067.1 coordinate 80,765, forward strand.
TCACTTGCGCCTGTGCCGTTCCATAAGCAGATTTGACTGAGTTGACTCTGGCAATGGCGCTATTCAATTCCGGACCGCTGCGATCAGGACGCAGCAGCACAATCGGCGTTCCTTGCTGCACTCGATCTCCTGAGGAGACAGGAATCGACTCTATCCGACCTTGGATCTCCGGCTGCAGTGAGACTCTCTGCTGAGCTTCCAGCCTACCCACGAACTCTGACACGTCTTGCACTGTGGTAGACTTCAATAACTGCAACTTCACCGGAGTTGGTGGCGGTTCGGTAGCTGCGGCAGAGGGTTTGCTCTTACCGCAGGCGCTGGTGAAAAAAGAAGCTAGAAGCGCTGGAAATAATAATTTACTTGCGAGTAAGACATCAGCTTTTTTAAACATATTTTTAACCTCAAAAGAATTTAAGTGAGGTGAAGGCAAAAATGAATACTTCTTGCAAGTTTTATGAATTTTGAATGCTTAAGTTTTGCTCTTGAGAAGAACGTTGGTTGCCCAACCGCTTGGATGGCAACAAGGTTTCGTCTAGTTTAAAGACTACATACAAGCAGACGGTTGAAGAAATAATTCGTCATTTTTGAACCAAAGGGAGAATTCCACCACCGTGAAGGATGACAGCCAATCGGTGCAGCCAATGTGTAATCTAGGTCATCACACTTTAGCCATTTGCCGTTCACGCGCCAGCCTACAACCTCGCCGAATTTCTCAATCACTGCATTATCTTGATTAATGGTGGTATCGAATGAACCCCCAACACTTTGATATCTCTGTATTTGCACACTGAAACCAAACCGACCTTGGCTATATTTTCTCCACAAACTGTCTATCACCCGTAGTTCTTCGCAGGGGAACTCCCTCATATCATCCGGAGTGATGGCTGCCAAGTCTGGCTCTTTTGTGATTGCTTGAATGACCCGAATCGTTTCCCAGTCTGCCTCTCGTAGGTTCCCTGCCGCTAACAACTCCTGCAGCTTTTTGTATTTGTGGATATCGGCAACAAGTAGGAAACTCTCTTCTGATTTGGCAATGCGATCGCTGAGATTTGCTAAGAGCTGATTAAATTGTTGTAGCTGTTGTTCGATCGCACTTAAACGAGTCGTGACTTCCGATTCATGCACTTCATTAGACATTGAATTCCTCACAAACAAGGGGGTGTTTTCAACTTTACTTGTCAATAGCTAAATTATTCATTCTTTAATAGGTACCGACAAATGACGGCGAGATTTGGTCATACCGAGTTGTTTAATTGCTATAGCCTTCTCATAATTGTGTACTAGTACACAAGATTGCATAAATCAACAAAAGAGGGCACCTTTACGTTAAGTAAATCAGCAATCAAATTGCATCGCCAGCGAAATAATTTTCTCCGATTACGATAGCGCTGTGCCAGGATGTAAAAAATCTTCAAACGGTTAATGTGTTGGCTAACACGTATTTTGACCTAGTTGTTTCCATCTTCACACTATTCGTGCAAAAGGTCTATTGTTAAACACCGCTTTAAGCAGTACTCATTGTGTCTTGTTGCTCGTCGTGTTATGTGCAATGAAAAACACACGGCTCATCCCTAGGAGTTTTCCTTAGTTGCTATGTACTCTCAAGTATTATCAACGGTGTCTGTCTCAACCGTTGATAATTTGATGGTTCTTTTAGGAGGTTGCTGGAACCACACAAAGGATTGGCTGTAAGCACAACCTGCTTAACGGGAAAATCAGCAGAAGCCAAAGCAGGTGGCATAGATTGATGCGCATGCGGAGTATTCATCTTTCATTACCAAGGCTGGTCGAGCAACACTCAGGCAGAAATTTTAGCAACTGTGGCTGCTAATCAAGTTTGTAGGCGAGGAGCGGGAACTTTGTCTTTCTACACCTAATCACAATAAAGTAGAGGTTTGGCATTTCATTGTCTTGTCCATTCTTGTGGTTCTTGTCATATTCTTGCTATTTCTTTAGGGGGATTTTGGGCGTTACAGTTGTGATACCAATTCTATGTAAGGTTGCCCTTCATTCACCCATAGGCTTAATCGCCGGATCAGCAAAAGGCGTAAGCGCAAAGCGCAGGCTCCGCCAACGCGCAACGTGCCGTCTGGCATACCCAAGTTGGGGTGCTTCAGTAAAATTAATATTTATTCAATTTGCTAAATATAAAGAGAGAAAAAATAAAAAAATTATTAGAAAATCTCAACTTCAGCGAATTTACTGAGAAACTAAATATTGTTCAAACGGGGTCAGCTTATATAAAGACCCTGATTATAACCCTGAAATATTTAAAAGGGGTCAAACTATAAATTTAAAGACCCCAATGTCGGTAAAAATGATAATATACCAAGCGCCAGACTCACTGTCAGTCATGGCGCTTTTAACTTTTCAATTACGGCACTCTTACCAAATACGGTGAAGGAATGGCTTGAGCGCTCCCTTTACTAACCAGTGCTTGGTAAACAAAGGCAGCAACTTCTGCTCTAGTTGCCTGACGATTAGGATTTAACTGCCCGACTGCGGGGTAATTTACCACGAGTTGCCGTGCAGTGGCTGCTGCTACTGAATTGGTAGCATAGTTAGGAATTTGGGAAGCATCGCTGTATACGGAAAGGACATTCTGAGTATTCGCAGATAAACCCAAACCGTTTGCTAATGAGACGAGTACCTGCACTCGCGGAATTTGTTGCTCTGGTTTAAAGGTACGGTCAGGATATCCAGAAACAAAGCCGCCTTGGTAGGCAGATTGAATCACCTTGGAAGCCCAGAAGTTGCTGCTAACATCGTTGAAGTTAATGGCTTGGCGTTGCCCTGTTGGTGCAAAGGCTTTGGTTACAATAGCGGCAAATTGCGCACGGGTAACAGGTTCATTGGGTTTAAAAGTCCCATCGGGAAATCCAGCAATAATATTCTTAGAGGCTAGAGCTTCGATGTAGCTTTTCGCCCAATAATTTGCAGGCAGATCCTTGAAGGCGACTGGACCGCCTGCTGGTGGCTCAACAGTAGCGGCAACAAATTCGACTTGACCAAGTATGCGCTTCGGGTCAATATCATTGCCAATAGCGACAATTGTATTATTACCCTTGCTGTTGTTCACGTCATGGCGAGTGTTACTGCGGATCATGTTACCGCCGGGATTTTCAGTGGTGCCAAGATCAGGTGAAGCATTAGTAATCACGACTATGCCATCGCGCTTGTTCTTTTGAATCACATTCTTACGCAGTACAGGCTTAGCGGATTCGGAGATAAATAGACCATCTTGGTTTTCGATGATCTGGTTTCCTTCTACTAAGGGTGTAGAAGTACCACCTATTGCTAGACCAAAACCAGTATCCTGAAACAAATTATTCCGAATCTGTCCTTGGGCTGATTTAGCAACTGAAATCCCGTTGCCTTTGTTTTGAACAAAGACACTATTTTCAATTTTAGGATTACCTTTACCGGTGACAAAAATACCTTCTCGTATACTGTTGGTAAACGTACTATTTGTAATTGTGGGATTAGTTGATTCCACCCATATACCAGTGCCACGGTTTTCTGGGTTGGTGACTGTTACCCCTGTGATAAGGCTATCGTTATCGGCACGAATAGTCATATTTTGCCGGGCAAAGGTGGGACTAATGTAAATGCCGCTACCTGTAATCAATACCGCCTGACCTTTGGTCGATTCATCACCCCGCAGCGTCACACCTTGTTTGATAAAAAGTGGGAAGGTTTCTCCACTTTCTTGATTATAAGTACCAGGAGCCAATTGAATGACTGTACCTGGTTGAGCCTGATTAAGAGCGTAGGTAATGGTTTTGTATGGCGTTGCTTCCGCGTTACCAGCACCAGCACTGTCTGTACCAGTTTGTGGATTGACGTAAATAATGCTTGCAGTTGCGGGAGCTTGCGGCGTAACAGTTTGGGCAATCTCTTTGGTGTGGATAGCACCAGCATTAACCTGTGAACCTGGTAGCATAAACCCACCAGAAACCACTAACAAAGCGGTTAGTCCTGCTGGCATCATAAGGCGTTTACCAGTTTGAATACGAAAATTTTTCTTTTGTGGAGTATCAAATCCCTGATGTGTCATCTTATCAATGATGTGCTGAAATAGTGTTAGTTGAATAAGGTGTCAATAACAGCAGGCGTTGCTGTAAAACTCATGCAAACTATAGCCGAAGACCAGCAGCTTGGCAGCTGAGTTCCCTATGTAAAGAATATAATTTGTTACACTCATTCACATTTAGTTTGCATATCAACAAGGGTTTGAGGGTGTAGCGTGTAGGCGAATTGCAGGATAGGGATATTTGATGCTTCCCTAACTTAATATCCCGTACCCTCAACCCTTTCTTCTAAACTCAACACCCCTCATCCGTACACAACTGAAAAACAAACCCAGTTTCTTTAAGAAGAAACTGGGTTTGTGGAAGTTATATAAAGCTGCAACTTATTGCAGTGGAATGTCGTCTAAAGAAAAGATAACTTTCACCGAAGTTAACGTAATGCGCTATCGATTATTGTCACTACGTCGCGCGTTATTTTTAGTCATTACTATCTGTCTTCTACTCGAAGAGTGTTCCTGTCAAAGCGGCTGAGCGAGTGGTACTTAAGTACCGCATCTTTCGCGAATCACTTTCTGTAGAAGAGTTATCTACTTTTGCTGAAACTGGCAAACTCTCAAGGTCGTTGCAAATCAATTTAGCTTGATTCACGGCAAGATCCTAAACTGATTCGCAAGTATTTGTCGCAACCAGTGAAAGTAGACCCTGTGATTTTAGACAGGGTACTCAATAGCCCAATTGGTAACGCTATTCTAGACCAACTTAGCCAAGTGATTCACACACCTTCCCAGAAAGCAAACCGACAAGCTTTACGCTCCGCGTTGGTACTTTCTGCTAACGTTGATAAGCAAATGACACTGGTAGAAATTATGCAAAATTACCCTACTTCAGCAGTTGAAGTTGACGGGGAACGGTTGGAAAGCGCTTATCGTCAACTGGCTCGCTTACAAGGAAACTTACGAGATTTGCTTGGTTTTTAGTTATTAGCGTTACTTAAGTTATTTGTCTTTTGTCCGTGACTAATAACTAGTATGCTAATGTTTCTAATGTTTCCCGCAAATACCGCTGTACCTGTTCCTCAAGGCGAAGCTTTTGAAATGGAGCATCGCGTTCTAATAGCCAGCGCTGGAAACCGGAACTAGCTGCGATCGCGCACTTTAAGCTATTCCAATTTTCAGTATTACCAGTAAATGGGGTATCGCTAGAAGCTTTAATTCCAGCCATAGTTCCTTGTTCCTCAGTTTCAAAGGTCAATATATGAAGCAAACTTTAAAGAAGCCGCTCCTCTTTTAGCGTAAAATGCTACTCATTTTTCCAGGGTAAACTTCTATGGCTGCAAATTCTGTCTCATTAGTCACTAAAACTTGCGCCTACTCACGGAAATTTCACATATACTTCACAATATATAGATAAATTGTAGCAAAAAAGCTTAAATCAGCTAAAAGCTAGGCTAAACCTAGCTCCTATGGAATCAACTAAATAACACTTATGAGTAATGGTTAAGCTTGCTCTTGATACCACCACAGTTAAGGTCTTGATATTGCTGCCATATGAGCAGCACGCATTTTTAATTTTTATTACCTAAACAAAAAATTTTTTACTGTTTTATTACTTAAACAAAAAATTTTTTACTGTTTGTTTATTAATCAGATTTTTTTAAACCAACGAACGCAATAGCAAATATTTGCACAAGGTAGCGCCAACAGGAAAGGGTACAGGGTATTAGGAGGGGGACAGAGTGCAGGGAAGTAAAACTTATCTATCACCTGTCACCTGTCACCTATCACCTGTCACCTATCACCTTTCATTAACTCCCTGTCTAGTAGATGAAAGAGTACGGCGCTTGGTCACCATCTGGAAGCCTTCGATGATGTCACCTTCAGCCCATTCATTGTATTTGTCAATGCCGATACCGCATTCGTAACCTGAGTTAACTTCGCGGACGTCTTCTTTCATTCGCTTGAGCGAGTCAAGGACGCCTTCATAGATCACCTTACTGTTACGACGCACTCGCACTTTGCAGTTGCGGGTGAGTTTGCCAGACTGCACGTAACAACCGGCAACGGAACCACGACCAACTGGGAAGACTGCACGCACTTCGGCTTGACCCAAGTGTTCTTCCGCCAACTCTGGCTCCAATAGACCTTCCAAGGCTCCTTGGATATCTTCTATAAGTTTGTAGATGATGTTGTATTCTCGCACATCTACACCAGCTTCATCGGCGGCTTGTCTTGCGCCACTAGCGTAAGTGGTGTTAAAGCCAACAATGACGGCTCCACTAGCTGCAGCTAAGTCGATATCGGTTTGGGTAATTTCACCAGCAGTTGCCATCAACAAGCGGATTTGTACCTCGTTTTGGGGTATTTGCCGTAGCGATCCCACAATGGCTTCTACGGAACCTTGTACGTCTCCTTTCAAGATCAGGTTGAGTTCTTTCAACTCGCCTTCTTGAGCTTGAGCCGAGATACTTGTCAAGGTAATGCGTCCCTGCATGAGGCGGGATTGACGCTGTTTATCGGCGCGATCGGAAGCAATTGACCGTGCTTGTTTTTCGTTGCTGAAGACCTCGAATTCATCGCCTGCTGCTGGTACATCACTTAAGCCCAACACCTCAACAGCGAATGAGGGAGTAGCCGCATCGACTCTTTTACCTCTATCATCCACCATTGCCCGGACTTTACCGAACGCTGAGCCAGCTACCAACAAATCACCAACGTGTAGGCTACCGTTCTGAATCAGCAGGGTCGCAACTGGTCCCTTTGCCTTATCTAGGTGAGCTTCAATCACGGTTCCTTTCGCGAGTCGGTCTGGGTTAGCAGAAAGTTCTTCTATTTCTGCTACCAACAGAATCATCTCTAGGAGTGTATCCAGGTTTTCACCTTTAATGGCACTCACGGGAACCATAATGGTGTCGCCGCCCCATTCTTCTGGCACCAGAGCATATTCCGTTAATTCTTGCTTCACACGGTCAGGCTGTGCTTCTGGTTTGTCAACTTTATTGATGGCAACCACGATAGGAACTTCAGCCGCTTTGGCGTGACTAATCGCTTCAACGGTCTGAGGACGGACGCCATCATCGGCAGCGACAACCAAAATAGCAATGTCGGTCACTCGCGCTCCACGCGCCCGCATAGCTGTAAAGGCTTCGTGACCAGGGGTATCCAAGAATACCACTTGTTGAACCTTGCCATCGTGTTCCACATCTACGTGGTAAGCTCCGATGTGCCGGGTAATACCACCTGCTTCGCCAGATGCCACCTTTGTTTTGCGAATCGAGTCAAGCAGCGTCGTTTTTCCGTGGTCTACGTGACCCATAATTGTCACAACTGGCGGACGGCGATGGAGGTATTCCAGGTCTGCCACGTCTATCATTTCGGTGACTTTGCGGGCTTCTGCTTCTCGTTCGACGGTTTCGACTGGTATTTCCAGCTCGTTGGCGACCAGCGTAATTGTCGGAATATCCAGGTTTTGGGTGATACTCACCGCCATGCCTTTCATGAACAGGATTTTCACAATCTCTGTGTCAGCCATCGCCAAGGCTTCAGCCAGTTCTTGCACTGTCATCGGACCTGTGACTTCCAGTATTTCTGGACGATCGGGCTTTTGTTCCGTTTCGCGGCGACGGTTTTGGTTTTGCTCGCGAGAGGAAGGTGGCTTTTTACCTTTAGCAACTGGCGCGACAGTTGTGGCTGCTACAGGTTGTGTTGGCTTGGCAGCTTTAGGTTTGGGCGGACGGGCGATCGAGAGGCTGACTTGGATCGTGGCTGGTATGTCCAGTCCCTCTTCTTCTAGTAAATCTTCGTCCTCAAACTCATCAACTATCGGCTTGAGACGTTTGCCTTTAGCGGCTACCTTAGCCTTAGCTGACTCTTTAATTTCATCTATTTCTTCTTCTTGCCACTTCTTACCGCCTTTATTAATTTGACGTGGCGGTGTTGGGCGCTTGAGTTCAAGGACTTCATCAGTCGTAGTCGTCGTTACTGCATCATCGTCTTCCTCCTCTTGCCCGACCTGCGGTTTGGTCGATGAGATGACGCGCATCGGTTTTGGAGGAGTCGCAATCAGCGATGCACCCGCACCTACTGGCTGTTCACCAGAACGTACTACTGGTCTTGCGGGTCGTTGCGATTCTCCTACTATTGCAGGTGCAGAAGGTCTATTCCCCCTTGGCTCGGGTCTACCCGGCGATGGACTAGAACGCACAGGTTTTTCTGGTTTTGCCGATGGAGCAGTCTGTGCTTCCCCTGTTGTCGGTTTGTTGACCTTTTGCGGCTTAACTTGGTCGCGATCGCGTTTGAGAACGGGTTTTTCGCTGACCGTCGGTTGGGGATCATCTGCTGGAGGGTTCGTGTCGTCCACACCTGCAGGTCTTGTCGGCGGGGCAGACAGTTGCGGTTTTGGGGGTCTTTCCGCTTTTGGTTTTGGTACTGCTACTTTTTCTGGTTTTTCCGCTGCGACTTTTTCAACCGGCTGATTTGTATTGCGTGCTTTGTCTTTATCCGCGTCTGTCACAGCACTTTGTTGAGGTGTGGTCTCAGACTGATTCCGGGGTACAGGTCGAATTGGTGCCGTCGGCTTCATTGGTGAGACTGGGGTAGCGAAGGGATTAGGGGGTGAAGGAGGATTAACTTCAGAAGCAGCTTGTATATTGGTAGCAACCGACGCCTCTGGGGCGTTAGAGATGGGGTTTTTCAAAACTTTAGGTTTGCGAATCTCCAAAATTTGTTGTTTATTAGGTGCAGCTGGTCGGTTACGTCCACCATCTTGTGATGAATTTGGTCTATGGCTGTTTGCGCCATTATCCCTTTGCAGCGTCACGCTTGTCGCCGCAACTTTTTCTGCTTGAGTCCGAATGCGTTCTGCCTCGGATTCTGTAATCGTGCTGCTATGACTTTTGACCGCAATATTGAGCTGGTCGCAAATTGCTAATAGCTCTTTGTTATCCAAATTCAATTCCTTTGATAATTCGTAAATTCTAACTTTGCCGTTGTTCATCCACTCTTCCCCTTTAATTTACAGTTTTAGCGGATGGTTGCCTGGTTGGCGACATCTCCATCCTTCGATTACTGTGTTAGGTTGCCGTTTCTGATGAATGCCGGTGTGCCTCCATTCAGGAAAGAGAGATGTTTCGGGTTATTGCTTGCATCCCCACCAGAAAAGATGGTTGACGCCGTGCGCTTGAGCGCTACCAGGTTGCCATTCTGTACTTTGTTGTTTTGCTGATTCTGAGTCTTCCACGACACAATCGAGTAAAACTTGTTAGGAGTCTTGCTTCGCCCCTTTGGATGACCAAGAGCAATGCTAACGACACCCTTTTACTATTTTGGCACTACATGAGCGATAAAAGAGGGTGTGTTCATAGCACGATTTATTCGGCTCTCAACACAATTCCTCTGGAAATTACCGCTACAACGTAGTTTTATTTTAAATTAAGTTTGTTTTTGGTTATTGCTTAGAGATAGGCGCTGCCACAATATGTGGTACAGTGCTTCTGGCACTGATGCACGTAGCGATCGCCCTAGTCTATTTTTTTTTTGAGCTGCCACTAGACAACTCTGTTGTGGACAAATATAGGCAGAACGCCCCATGCCCTCATCTAATTGTACCTGTCCTGAAGGAAACACGCGGACAATTCGCCAGAACTCTTGTTTTAATCCTACTTGTCGGCAGCTCATACAACGCCGATAATTTGGTTTCATAACTGAGTGATCTTGATAAGCGAGGCTTAAGTGCTACTTTTGAGTCGCTTGAAATGACTCTACGCAAGCAACGCTCCTCCTCAAAGCTCCTCCTTGCTCAAAAGAGAGGATTGGGGAAGTCCTGCTCGTTTTACTCTTGGTCGTCATTATTATCCTCAAAAATTTCCTCCTCCAACAATTCTTCTTGATTTTCATCATCGAATTCCTCTTCGTCTAAGTCATCTACTTCTGGTGTATATTTTGCTCTTGCTGCTGCAAACTTAGTATCTTCTCCTGCGTAATCATACTTAGCTTTATCTTTGATATCAATCTTCCAACCTGTCAGGCGAGCTGCTAAACGGACATTTTGTCCTTCTTTACCGATCGCCAGACTCAATTGGTCTTCTGCTACCAGTACGTGAGTTTGTCTGGTTTCGGGATCCATTAGCCGAACCTCATCTACCCGTGCGGGGCTGAGGGCATTGGCAATGTAGGTCGCAGGATCTGGAGACCAGCGGATCACATCTATTTTTTCGCCGCGCAATTCGTTGACTACCACTTGAATCCGTGATCCCCGTGCTCCAATACAAGCACCTACTGGGTCTACATCGCGATCAAGAGTGTCTACAGCAATTTTAGTCCGAGGTCCAACATGACGGGAAGGGGGATTTGCCTCTCGCGCAACAGCCACAATCCGCACAACTTCATCCTCGATTTCTGGCACTTCGTTCGCAAACAAATAAACCACTAAACCTGCATCGGCTCGTGATACCAGCAACTGCGGTCCCCGTTGCTGACCTTGAGAAACTTTTTTGAGATAAACCTTAAAAGTAGCATTTGCCCGATAATTATCATTAGGCAATTGTTCGCGCTTGGGCAATTCGGCTTCCACTTCCGGCTGACCAAAGCTACTGCTGACCGCCATAATTACCGATTGTCTTTCAAATCGCAAAACTCTTGCTTGTAAAACTGTTCCTTCTAAGTCCTGGAACTCTTCTTGCACCATTTGGCGCTGTTGATCCCGCAGTTTTTGTGCCAACACCTGCTTGGTTTGCATCGCCGCCATCCGACCAAATTCCCCTTGATCCGGGGTGACATCCAATACAACTTCCTGTCCTAATTGCGCTTCGTCTCCTCCCATGTCCTGAACTTGTTGCAGAGCAATTTCATGGTCAGAGTTGGTGACTTCTTCAACTATCGTTTTGGTAGCAACAACGCGAAAGCCTTCATCATCAACATCTAGTTGGACATCAAAATTCTCAAAGTAATCTTCATCGAACTGTTTTCGCTCCAAGTTTTGGGCACGGCGATAACGTTCGTAACCTTTAAGTAGTGCTTCTCTTATAGCTGATTGAACTGCAATACGAGGTAAATTACGCTCGCGACTTATATTTTCAATTAAATCTTTTAATCCGGGTAGAGTAACCATTGACATAAGCAATCTCCTTATAGCGCTATGCAAAATATGATCAGCTTTTAGCTGTTAGCACTCATGAGTCATGGATCATTAGGAACCATAAACGACAAATGACATACACACCCCTAACGTGGTTTCCGGTAGGGTTGGACAAATGACGAAGAACAAAAAGCTAATAGTTAGTAGCTGATAGCTCTTTTATCGCCGCTCATCGAGCTGCACCCTGGTAATCAAGGAGCGAGGAATTTCGACGACACGACCTTTTTGGTTTAAATAAACTGCTGTCTCATCCCGGCGAATCAACTGACCATTCCACTCTTGCTGTCCTTCGTAGGGTGGCGAAGTCTGGACAATCACAGAAAATCCCTTGAAGGAAATAAACTCTCGGTCGGTTGTCAGTTGTCGCGAAATACCAGGACTGGACACTTCCAACACATAAGCATCTGGAATAATTTCCGTCGCATCTAAGGTAGCTTCTAAAGCACGGCTCATTCTCTCGCAGTCATCCAACCCAGTGTCCTGTAGAGGATTGCGAATGTCTACGCGTAAAATTGGCGGACGTTGGTTCGTATGAAAAACCACGCCAACTACTTCTAATCCCAGTTCTTCTGCCACTGGGGTCGCCAATTCAATAATTTGTGGTACGAGAGGGTGAGTCATGCGGCTATTCCAACAAAAAAAGTGGGCTATTACCCACTTCCTGCGATAGAGATATCTTCCAAGAAGTCTACAGACGAACTTGTATAAGTTCGCCTTTGATCTAAGTTTAGCGCATTTTTTTTGGAGCGAGAAGCAAAAAGCGATTTTTAATCAATAGGTTGTAACTCTTTATTCTACACCTTAAAATCACGGGATAGCTGGTTAAAATCACGGGATAGCTGGTAGTCCCGCATTTTTAAATCGGTCCCCAAAGCTGACACGAGCAATTTTAATTGCCGTATTATAATAATTTCAGCAGTGATAAGATACATAGATAGCAATATGTAGGAAGATAGCAATATTTAGAAAGCAAATGCTTAAACTGGAATGTTTTTTCCAGAATCCACGGTTGAAAGTACTGGGATAATTTCTGGATAAAGAATCAGGAAAGTTTTCATGTAGGGATTTGTCCCAAGGACGGAGCTGTTCTTTTTGGAGACATGAAAGCGTCGATTTAAACCGCGAGAGTAAGTAAAAGCGAGTCTGAACGCCCGTGTCCTGATGAGCCAGTCCTGAAGGAGGGTTTCCCTCGGTAGGGAACTGGCGTTGCCCGGTAGAGCGGTTCTCCTTTAAGCTGGAAAAGGTTAGCCAGATAGCTATTTTGTGCAAAAAAAATCGAGCAAAAAGCTAATCCCAACTTAAGCGCCAGAATCCCCCAAAGAAAATTTGGGGGTGTGGCTCAATTTTTCATCCCCAAAATAGTCCTGAGTTTATTCCCGCAGCAGGAGACGCTTACTATTCAAGGGAAAGCAACAATCAGCTTCCTTCTCTACGCACCAGTGCGGCAGAGTTTTTGTCTTGTGCAGGCGCAACTGACGGCTGTCTTCGTAGCTGCTTGGTTTGTTCCAGAACTTTCCACAGATCCTCTTGTGAGAGGCGTTGGACGTAGTTGAGCTTCACTTCCTCTAAAAAGTCAATAAGTAAATTCTGAATTTCTGAGAGGACGTGTTTTTTCTGCATTTCTGTTCCCAAGGCTTCGCTAAAGCGTTGCAAGAGTTGACTCGAAAGTTTAGCGCCAACTGGATCCTCTGTTGCGCTGACGATCGCACCATAAAGGTTAGCCGTGATTTGGGTTGCCAGTTGCTCACTCAGCTGACTTTGCATCACCTCCACCCCTGGTAAGGAGTGCAGGTTGCGATACATCGGGGCTTGTGTGATGGCGCTTTCGATATTATGGCGCAAAATGGCAGCTATTTCGGGTTGGATTTTTGGCAGCACTTGGTAAACAATTGTTTTTACCAAAATAGATCCAATTGCTTCTACTTCATTAATATTATTGATATCTATGTAAGAACGCAGGTTTTCGTTTTGTGACAGCCAATGTTTTAGCTCGCCCCGTTGAATAGACCCCTGAACCTGGTTAATAACCCGCACTACGACAATTTCTGTGATTTCTTCGGCAAAATTCGCGACAATTCCTTGATGAATTTGCTGGCGTAGTGGATGGAGATTTAATAAACGTGCGTGGTCGAGGCGAATTAATACAGGTATAACTCGTAAAATTCGCCAAAATGGTAGCAGCAAAAATAGGTCGTACCAACGCCACAAAATCGCATTTGACCAGCTAAAACCAGGGTGCTGACGTTTGATATAAAAGCTACGTACCAGTAACTCTACAGCAAATAAAATCACAAATGGTAAGTCAATTCTCCAAAATTTATCAATGAGTTCACCATTTTCTCCAATACTTCGGTAGTAGTTGGTGATAATTAAAGGACGAATTGTTTGGTTGAAAAAATTAATTTCTTGGTTCCAGCCACGTTTTGATAAATATGCCTGGCTCCAGAAAGTGGAAAAGGCTTGCTTGGAAGATTTAACCCCTATGCGATCGCGCATCCGATTTTTGATTTTTTCCAAGGTACCACTTTTATCAACCCCCGCAAACGGGTTACTGTCAATCATCTCATCACTAAGATGGCTGAGTTCCTCTAGTTTTTGTGCCACCTGAGGCGATTGCAACCCTGTTTGACTCACCTGTTCTGTAAGTGCGTCTACTGTTACCAGATAGTTTTCCGTTTCTCGATGAGGTTCAATCCCTTTAATTGGATCGTATATTCGAGTAATTTGCGGCAAATTTCGTATGTAAAAATCTCGCCAAGGAACATAACTTAAATCAAATAAAACTAAGCCTAAATTAACAGAGGCAATTATTGCCATCAATCGCTCAAACCATAAGTTACGCCGTGTTAAAGGTTTTACGTTAGCCATTGGCTTTTAAATAAGTAAAGTACAGATTTTGAATACAATATCTCTAAATTACGTGGTTTTAGGTCTTGCCAACCTATACCTGCTGATTTTAAAAACTAAATTTATAGATAGGTGACAAAACCTTAGCCAACACCAACAGCAAAACCAACCACAACGCCTACTTCTACACCACAGGTGTTACCTACAAGGATACCTACTCCCACAACAAAAGCGTCGCCAACTGCGACGCCGACTTCTACACCAGAAGCGTTGCCTACAGTGACTCCTACCTCCACACCTGGAGTATCACCGACAGCAACGCCTGCACCAACGCCAACAAGATAATGAGTTACCTTAACTCAACTGGCTTGGGCTAGGTTCTTCTAAAGGTCTACCTTTGGGAGTAGGTAAAATTGGACGGCGGTCATCGTAAGGCATAGGAATGTACTGTACGCTGGGGCGTCCGCCTTGTGGTTGTGGGTATAAATCCATGAGGTCGTAAATCACACGGGGCAGTCCTGCTGTTATGGGCAGCCCCATTTCCGTTGCTTCTTCAACGGTGATTGGGTAATCGTGAGTTACGCGCCCAGTTGTTAGGGCATCGATAATATTTTCGATGTTCTCTGGCTGGACTTTTTGTGTGGGTACTGTATCTTTCAGCAGAGTCCTTACAAAACGCTGTACTTGGTCGATCGCTTTGCGTGATAAATCTGCCATAATCAAAGTCTGGTCGTCAACTTCACCAATGGGCTTCTGTTCAACAACTTTAATGATGCTGGCTGCTGGGAAGTTACCCAGTTGTGGGTCAACTGGTCCAAGAACGGCGTTAGCATCCATGACAATTTCATCGGACGCTAGGGCAAGCATTGTGCCGCCACTCATCGCGTAGTGGGGTACAAAAACGGTCACTTTGGCAGGATGGCGAATTAATGCTCTAGCTATTTGTTCTGTTGCTAAGACTAAACCACCGGGAGTATGCAAAATTAAATCAATTGGAACATCTGGCGGAGTGAGGCGAATTGCCCGCAGAATCTGTTCTGAGTCTTCAATGGTGATGTAACGCGATACGGGAATTCCCAGAAAGCTGATAGACTCTTGGCGGTGAATGAGCAAAATCACCCGGCTTTTACGTTGCTGCTGAAATTCCTGTAGAGAGCGCACGCGCCGGTACTCTATCTGACGTTTCTGCCACAGGGGTTGCAGGGAAGAAAGAAGGAGGAAAACCCAAAATAAATCACCTATACCGAAGCCCATATGCTATTCAAAATTAAAATTAATATGCCTAACTTCGGTAAACGTCCTATCTGCTTGCTTTAGTAAAAGCATGTCAGCTAAGGATAGATTGCCAAAATTAGGATGACCGTCCTTATTGTTTCAATTCTTGGGAAATATTGAGTCTATCTAGAGAGTTAGAAGAATTGAACCCCAGAGGCATTAACAGTGAACAGCTACCTACGCAGTTATCAGTTAAATACGAGTGGTCGCGCGTCCCCCACCAAGAGCACCTTTATGCGTTGGTGGCGGTGAGCGCATCCCCCACCATACGCCTGATAACCTGATAACTGATAACTGATAACTGATAACTGATTTAAGCGCCGTGTCGTCCGCCTGTAACGCCACCATCTATAGGGAGAATTGCGCCCCTAACCCAACTTGCGCGTAGCACTTGCACTTGTTGGAGTATTGCCTGTGCAATGTCAGTAGGCTGTCCATTGCGCCCCAACGGATGAACACTGCTGAAGCGACTGAGTTCCTCCTTTGACACCAGCGCCTCAAACCCAGGTGTCTCAACAATCGATCACGGCGAACTGCATAAGTCAGTTTTAGCTGCATTTAATCATTATCAGCAGAAAGATATGAAACCATTCTCTAGCTCCCTTCTCGCATGAAGGGGGCTTATTTTTGGGCAAGAACCATAGGGCGATCGCGCGATCGCATAGTGACCAATGCCCACAGAAAAAGGTAAGGGCTTTCACTCTCCCGCTAAGTTTCTGGTAAAAGGGAAATGTGCCAGCGAATACAATATTAATAGTTTTTGAGGTTTGTAAAAGTGATAATGGATGCAAGCTTATCGGGAAAAGAAACTCCCGTATAACTCCTAACGAATTGATTTAACATAAACTCCTTTCGCTTGGTATATGAAACAAGCACTCGTCGGCATCTAATCTGTAGATATAAGAACAAACACTTTCTTAGACCGGGCGTTTGCTTCCGGGTTCTTGAGCGATCGCCTTTTAATTTCTCAAGTGAGGTATTTTTATGGAACGTAGTATTACTCTTCCAATCTTTGTCGAGTCGAGTTTGTCCTTCTTTGGCTTTCTGTTACTCGTCTTTTTGTTTTTATAAAACTCCTTTGGTGCTTGCCATCACAACTCGCCTTAACTTGCCGCTCCTACCTGAGAAAGGCGTTACGAAAAGCACTAGCTGTTACTCTGTTGGATAGATACAACAGCCATGCTTGTGTCAGCCCTAATAATACTCCTCATGCCCTTGGAAGTTTCTTCTCGTCAAAAAAAGTAGTCAGTTTTTTAGGCTTGTGTACTTTTTAAAGAGCGATTAGAAACTTCCTAGGTTTCTTTGATGAAGGCATTATGGATTTCTTCAAAAACCTATCACTGAGATTAAAATTTTTTTTCGGGTCGCTGTTCTACTTGACCTACGCTCACTCGGCATACCTCTACTCGCTTAAGAAGGCAGAAGTACGCTCGTCTGAAGGCAGCTATGTTTCCCCACGCTTGAAAGCGGGGGATTTAATAAAGTTCGCACTTTTTTATTTGTCTCCATAAATAAATTCAGGGGCTTTAGACCATCTGGCAGAGCACATAGAACCTGCTTTTGTATTAAAACTTACAATCTTTCCTTCTGCCCTCTGCCCTCTGCCCTCTGCCTTTCTTCGGTAAGCGCGATCGCCTTGAACGCGAGTTTGCTGTTCCACAAACAAAAGAAGGTTTTGACAAACCTGGAAAATTACTTCAGGCTGAGCCGACAGCTAGAGGCGCTCACTTCTACTTCGAGCAAACGGAGCTTGAAATTTGTTTTTTGGCTCCCGATTTAGTCCGAGTTGACTGGTTAGGTGGCATCCCTGCTATTAGGTATGCCATCAGCCGTCAGGATTGGCAGGAAGTAGAGACGACTTTGGAAGAGACAGGGGATGCCTGGGCTGTATCGAGCAACAAACTAGCAGTCACCAGAGTAGATGGTAGTCTGAAATTCTGCAACTCGGCTCAAGCAACGCTACGGGAACAAATGCCGCCACAGCGACAAGGATGACGCCCTAGAACTAATCTGGGAACAGCTAGGGGATGGCGACCTGTTCACCCATGTCATAGCGTTCTCGCCGGGGTTTATGGCACCAGCTTCACAGGTTGGCACACCGCGCCTGTTCATTTCGCACGGCACGCGAGACTCTGTCTTACCAATCGACGTTTGCAGCCGTAAGATAGTGCCGCAGGTGCGGCGTGCTGGCTACAATGTATCGGGAGTTCGACGGTCCCCACACAATTCCCGCAGCGATCGTGGACTCCGCACTGGACTGGTTCACCGCGTAGCGGGTCTATACCATATAATTCTCAATTTATCAACCCTCAATGAACACAAAAGGCACTGTAGTATTCGACATCATCGGTACCTGCTTCAGTTTGGACAAGCCCCGCCAGAGATTGGTAGAGCTGGGTGCTCCCCCTCATGCTCTCCAACTCTGGTTTGCCCAAACCTTACGAGATGCCTTCGCCCTCTCCCATGCAGGTGGCTACCGACCGCTCAAGGAAGTACTAGAGGCAGAACTGCCCCGGACGCTCAAGGTGCTCTTAATTGAGGCAGATGCTGAACAGCGAAGGACGCTATCGCGTCCCGCTTCGCTAACGCATGTGGTAAACGCCTTCTCCGAACTGGAGCCACAGCCAGAGGCTTTAGAAGCTTTTCGCCTTCTAACGACAGCAGGTTGGAAGCTAGTCGCCCTCACCAATGGCAGTGAGGACTCCACCCATAAGCTGCTAGATCGTGCCAATGCCCTTGAGTACTTTGCCAACATCTTCTCATGTGATGCGATCCAGAAGACGAAGCCGCATCCGGATGTCTACGCCTTGGCGAAGCAGGATGCATCTGCCGATGTTTGGATGGTTGCTGCTCATGCCTGGGATATTGCAGGTGCCGCCTGTGCTGGTTTGCGAACTGCCTTCATTAATCAGGAGGAGAAGGACTATCTCAGTGTTTACCCGCAACCAGAGGTAATCGCTTGTGATTTGGTCGAAGCAGCCAACCAGATCGTGGAGCTTGACTTAATCGCAAAATAGAAGGCGAAAACCAAGCTAGGTAAACTTCAATGGCGTAATCGGAAAAAGATTCTCGGCAATAAGAAATTAAATGTAAAGGCATCAAACAACGCACACAAATACTACAACAAGTTAGCGCTTCTGGATGCTCGTATTGCTAATATTCGGCAAGATACGACACAAAAGATGACCACTGATCTGAGTCGTAGAGCTTACACGATTCGGATCGAAGATCTGAATGTTTCGGGAATGATTGCAAATCACAAGCTGGAAGACTGCTGTTAGTAATAACTGCTTCTACGAAATTCGTCGTCAGTTAGTTTACAAGCAGTCACACTACGGTACAAAGGTAGAACTTGTAGATCGTTGGTATCCAAGCTCTAAGACTTGCTCTAAGTGTGGTCACATTCAATCAATGAAACTCAGTGAGCGTGTGTTTCGATGCCAAAATCCGCAATGTGGACATATTCAAGACCGCGACGAAAATGCCGCAATAAATCTTGAAAATGCCCCCATAGATAAAATACGCTTGGCTTAAGCGGAATTTACGCCTGTGGACAAGTAGGAGTCGACTCCCTTGCATGAAGCAGGAAGAAATCTCTAAACAAGGTTTAACCAAGTTTAGGTAAGTATTTTGGAGCAGTGTTCACCAGATAACAATATTAGCTGCATCAAAGTTGCGATAAATTGTTTTTTGTCAATTTGTGTTTTATTTATCGGATTAACGTTTTGCTTTAGTTTTTTAAGTTGCAAAATAGAAGAACAATTTAAATATTGATGAGAAAAAATTGTATGAGTACTCAAGATAAAGCACGGGAATTAATGGTTCAGCAGCGCCAGCATGACGAACACTTGCACGAGTCAATGCTCAATCGTGCTGAAGCAGCACATCCCGCAGGGACAGACGCTATGACTCAAGAAGAAGCACGGGAGTTAATGGCGCAGCAACGTCATCATGAAAAACACCTGCATGAGTCAATGCTGAACCGTGCGGAGGCTGAGGTAGGATTGCCTACTGATAACAGTGATTCTTCTCAAGAGTGTCGTCTTTATTGATCGCGCGTAAAACCTCATCCCCTTTCAACTGGTGCTTATTTATCAGAGGGGATAGGTACGCGGGGTATGCTGCACCGTAATCCAATGGTCGGTGGTGAACTCCTCAATCGCCCAATTGCCACCAAAACGTCCTATCCCACTATTTTTCTCGCCACCAAAGGGAGCATTCGGGAGGTCGTTTACCGTCTGATCGTTGATATGCGTCATCCCCGCTTGCATTAAGCGTGCGAAGCGCAGCCCGCGTCCCTCATCGCGGGTAAACACTGCACTCGATAAGCCGTACTCAGTGTCGTTCGCAACCTGCAAGGCTTCTGCTTCATCGCGGACTTTAATGATGGAGACGATAGGTCCGAACATCTCCTCACGCGCCACTGACATCTGATTGTTGACATCGACAAAGACGTGCGGCGGTAGCATTAGTCCATCAGGGTCGCCACCGAGTAGTTGACGGGCACCCTCCTGACGTGCTTGTTGAATGTGCTTGAGGTGTGAATTCAACTGAGCTTCATTAATGATAGGACCAATATCCGTATCCGGGTCGTTTGGGTCGCCCATCTTCAGATTGCGGACGCGATCAACAAAGCGATCGACAAACTCGTCATAGACACGCTCATCGACGATCAGCCGATTTATACTCATGCAGATTTGACCTGAGTTCAAGAACTTACCAAACACAGCAGCATTTACCGCCAGTTCCAGATCAGCGTCGTCTAAAACCACCTGCGGACTGTTACCGCCGAGTTCAAGCGAAGCGCGTTTCATGATCGGGCTAGTCATTGCCAGTTCCCCAATATGCCGACCGGCTTTTGTCGATCCGGTAAAGGTAATCACACGCGGGATGGGGTGGCTCACGAACGCATCCCCAATCTCGCGGGCTGGACCTGCCACAACGCTAAGCACACCGGGGGGAAGTCCCGCTTCCTCAAATATCTTGGCAAAGATCAGACCACCCGTGACGGGAGTATTCGAGGGTGGTTTCAGCACGACCGCGTTGCCTAGTGCAAGGGCAGGGGCAACCGAGCGATTAGCAAGGTTGAGGGCAAAGTCCCACGGGCTGACTACAGCTACTACACCCACTGGACGGCGGTAGACTCGGCTTTCTTTACCCGGAATATCAGAGGGGAGAATGCGCCCCTCGGCACCATAGGGAGCCGAAACAGCTTGTTCCATCACATCACGCGCCACCTTCCATTCCAGCATGGCTTTCTTGCGCGGGCTACCCGCCTCCCGGATCGACCACGAAATAATCTCCTCACGACGGGCATCCATAATGTCAGTTGCACGACGCATGATAAGCGATCGCTCACTCGGCAATGCCTCCGCCCACGCCACTTGAGCACGTTGAGCTTCTTGATAGGCATCTTCGAGATCGCGTTTGTCCGCCGCCGGAATTTCCATAATCACGTCTTGGCGGTACGGGTTGATGGGTCGCAATTTGTGTTCAGAGCGACCTGTGACCCAATGCCCGCCGATGAATAGGTGATCAAATCCGGTGTAGGGAGCGGGTGCATTAGAAGTTGAGTCGGTCGTTCGGTTTGGGGTCGTTGTGGTCATAAAAAAGTCTCCTTATCGGTTTCAGGTTGGATACTGCCTCTCGACGCAGAGACTCAATCAGACGTATCTCACAAAAACCGAATGCGTTATGGTATGTATGTTGTAGCTGCGATCGCGGTTCTGTTTCATCTTCCCTATGGTTAGGACAGAAGCTCAATATTGTGTGTTCGAGGATACCTTCCTGGAGTTCTGTCTATGACTACTTTGCAGAACGTTTTAGTGCGATCTGCTGTAAGCAGCAGCGCACTTGTGCAAAGCACACGCTCCGCGTTCGCGGAGCGTCTCCAAAGGAGATACGCTATCGCCAATCTGGTAGGATGCGTTAGCTCTTGCAATAGATGTATATCGAGAATTGCGATCGCGAAGCGTCTGTGTGAAAATCGCTTGGCGCGGATAGCATCAATTTCCTCTAATTCTTGTTGTAAGACAGCCTGGTAGAGAAACACTGTCAAGTTCTACCGTTTTCATTCATTACAGCCAAAATTTTCACGGGAAGTTATCTTAGGAAGAACACTTGTTCTCTTTGCGAAACGCTCAGTATGTCAGCTCAGGTCTATAACTGGCAGCGATTTTGGTGCCCTCGCTCTGGACACATCAATTTAGCCGATGGGGGTTATCTGTATGATCCAGAAGCTAAATGGAGCAATGCTTACAATCCTGACTTAGTATCCTTTAGTGCTATCTCTCAAATACCGTGCTTAGTGCTTCTTGGTGAACCAGGTATCGGTAAGAGTCAAGCAATAGAGGCGGAGCAGGATAAAGTTGCTGACGAGCTTAAAAATACGAGAGATGAGATACTTTCACTTAATCTGCGATCAATTTCTCATACATACGAACTAGATAGTAAGTTATTTAAAAGTAAAAAATTTACTGATTGGCTAAATGGTAACTATCGGCTACACGTCTTTTTGGATAGTCTTGATGAATGTCTCTTACAGATAAAAAAACTGGCAACTCTTTTAGTTGATGAGCTTAGCGATTATCACGAGCAAATTGGTCGTTTAACCTTTCGTCTTGCTTGTAGAACAGCAGTCTTTCCATCCGTTCTTGAGCAAGGTCTAAAGAAACTTTTTGGAGAAAGCTCAGTGGGAATATATGAGCTAGCTCCACTTCGTCAGAAAGATGTTATAGAAGCAGCAAAAGCTGAAGGAATTGCTCCAAATCCTTTCTTGGAAGAAGTATATAAAAAAAGCATTGTCCCCTTAGCGATTAAGCCCATCACGCTGAAGTTTCTGCTAAATACTTATCGCCGTCATAATGGTCAGTTTCCTGAAAATCAAAGGCTGCATGAACTTTACCTTGAGGGTTGCCGCTGTTTATGCGAAGAAACTAATGAGAGCCGCCTTGCCTCAAATACTAAAGGCGAGCTTAATGTAGATCAACGCTTAATTGTTGCTGCTCGCATTGCGGCTGTTACAGTTTTTTCAAATCGATTTGCCGTTTGGACTGGAGTAGATCGAGGTGATGTTCCAGATGAAGATGTGCTACTTCGGAGGATCTGCACTGGGCATGAAGTTGCTAGCAGTAAGGAATTTGAGATCACTGAGTCAGCCATCAAAGAGGTTTTAGATACTGGCTTGTTTTCATCTCGTGGGGAACAGCGTATGGGATGGGCTCATCAAACCTATGCTGAGTTTTTAGCAGCATGGTACGTGGTGCAACATAAAACTCCTGTATGCTCAATCCTGAATTTTTCTCGTTCACCTGAAGACCCTAACAATAAATTGGTTCCTCACCTTCATGAAACGGCTGCATGGTTAGCTAGTATGAGACCTGATGTGCTTGAGGAAATCATTAAAACTGATCCTGATATATTACTTCGCAGCGATATACCCACAGATGTAAGTTTACGACAAACTATAGTTTCTAATTTGTTGACACAGTATGAGCAAGAAAGCTTTTTTGATAAAGAGATGATTAATTATCACTCATATTGGAAACTTAAGCATCCTAATTTAGCTGAACAACTGCGTCCATATATTGTGGACTCTAGTAGACAAATTGATGCGAGGGATACAGCGATCAATATTGCTGAAGTCTGTGAATTGAGTGAACTTCAAGATGAGTTGGTTAACTTAGCACTTGACTCATCTGAATCAATCGATCTCCGAGTTAGTGCTGCCAGTGCAATTGCCTCAATTGGAGATGAACAGGCAAGAGTAAAACTAAAATCACTAGCTACTAGAGAAATACTGGAAGATGAGTATGATCAGCTAAAAGGATATAGCCTAAGAGCAGTTTTTCCAAATTCTCTGACGATTCAGGAATTATTAAATTCCTTAAGCCGTCCTAAAAAAAGAAACTTTACTGGCTCATATCAAATATTTCTTGATTACGAGATCCCACGAACCTTGCAACCAGATGACTTAGTTATATCTCTTAAATGGGTTGAGCAACAAGGTTTAAGAGACTTTAGTCATCCTTTTGAAGAATTGGCAGATGCTATTCTTTATAAAGCTTGGGAAAACTTGGATTTCCCTGGAGTAGCAGAGCATTTTGCCAGAGTAGCCATAGTGCAGTGGAAAGAGTATCAGCGGATTATAACTGATGATAGTAGTGAACTTCAAAAGAAATTTGAAGTCGATTTATTGAAGCATACTCAAAGGCGATATAAGTTACTTGAGCAAGCAATTGCTATTGTTGCAGATTTGGGTGAAGAGCCGGATTTTCTCTTGAGTTCCGTAACAGAGACAATGATTTTGAAAGGAGATATTTTCTGGATGTTAGGGAGGCTCCAAAATAGCATCTCTCTGGGAACACAGAGAATTTGGTCACAAGTTATACGGTGGAGCTTTGATCGTAATGATGCTCAGGAAATTGATGCTATCGTTACTGCCATTCAAACCAATGACTTTCTGCGTGAAGAACTTAAACCTTATTTTGAACCAATTGAGATCAACTCAGAGAAGGCTGCTCAATTGGAAGCTGAATATCGCAAATATTATGAGCTAAAAAACCGCATAAATATTCCTCCTCCACTAGACCCGCCACCAAAAAAAAGAGTTCTTCAACTTCTAGAACTCCTAGAATCTGGAGATTTATCTGCTTGGTGGCAACTGAATATGCAAATGACTCTTAAACCTGACAGCCGACACTATGAGGACGAATTTGAACCCAATATAACTAAACTTCCAGGATGGCAGGAAGCTGATAAGCCTACTTGCGACAGAATTGTCAACGGTGCTAAAGAATATATTAGAAGGCAAGATCAAATTGAAACTGAGTGGATTGGAAAAAACAAATTTAATCGTCCAGCTTTAGCAGGCTGTAGAGCTTTCCTGTTACTCTTGCTGGAAGATCCAGAGTTCCTTGAAACTGTTTTGCCTGAAACATGGAGAAAATGGGCATCTGTTATCATTGCTTTTCCCTGTAGAAACCAGCACGAGGATAACTATCTGGATTTGGTTAGGTTAACCTATTCAAAAGCTTGCAACGAAGTAGTTGAAACTTTGCTGCTTCTTATTGATAAAGACAATGAGCAGCATGATTACATATTCATAACCAGTAGATTTAAGAAGTGCTGGGATAAATATTTGAAATCTGTTCTTTTGGAGAAGGCTAAAGATGAGTCGCTGAAGCCTAAGTGTATGGGACAGTTATTAGAGGAGCTTCTAGAGCATAAATTGGATGAAGCTAGAGAATACCTTCAGACATTAGTATTTCTTCCATTGCCTTTGGACGAAGATGAACGTGAGAGAGTTATTATTGCCTCAAAAGTCTTATTCGATTATGCAACTCCTTCCAGTTGGTCAGCTGTTTGGTCAGTTATTCAACAAGATCCAGATTTTGGACGAGAGTTAATTGAAGCAGTTGCTAATCGTTCCTATCCAAGTGGCACTCGCTCAAAATTAAACGAGAAGCAATTAGCTGACTTGTATATTTGGCTTGTTCGCCAATATCCTCACAATGAAGATCCCGACGATAGCAATGACGTTATGGCTCACTTTGTAGGGACAAGAGAGAGTGTTGCCAATCTCAGAGACCGCACTTTGGAACAACTCAAGAATTTTGGAACGCCTCATGGCTGCAATGAGATTCAACGAATTGCTCAAGAGTTTCCTGAGCTAACTTGGCTTAAGAAAACGTTAATAGATGCTCAGAACATCATGCGGCGTAAAACTTGGCAGCCACCAAGCCCTGACAAGATTGTTCAAATTATCAGTTTGGTTCGAGCACAGACTATGAAGAAAATTTTATTTTTAGCATCAAATCCAGAGAATGAAGCAAAATTGCGTCTAGACAAAGAAGTGCGTGAGATTGATGAGGCGTTGCGCCGCGCCAATAAGCGTGATCAGTTCAGATTGGAACAGAAATCGGCTATTCGTACTGATGACTTGCGTCGAGCTTTGCTAGACATAGAACCGCAAATTGTCCATTTCAGCGGTCATGGCGCAGGAGATGACGGGATAGTTGTAGAAGACAATAATGGCAAATCCAAGCTTGTCAGCACTGAGGCTTTATCCAGCTTATTTGAGCTGTGCGCTGATCATGTTGAATGTGTTTTACTTAATGCCTGCTATTCCGAGATTCAGGCAGATGCGATTGCTCAATACATCAATTATGTCATCGGCATGAGCCAAGCAATTGGAGATGCAGCCGCAATCAAATTTGCAATGGGCTTCTATGATGCTTTAGGCGCTGGCAAGTCCGTTGAAACTGCATATAAGTTTGGTTGTAATGCCATTCAACTAGAAAATATTCCAGAGCATCTAACCCCTCAAATTAAGAGGAAATCTCATAGTTAAGAGGCTGTCTCTAAAGAAGCGTACTCATTGTGTCGGATCGTCACTAACTTTGACAATCAGTTTGCCAAAGTTTTTCCCTTGGAGTAAACCGATGAAGGCGTGCGGGGCGTTTTCCAGACCCTCTACAACGTCTTCTTTATACTTGAGCTTACCTTCTTGCAACCACTGAGAAACATCGTTTACGAACTCTGCCTGACGCTGTTGGTAATCACCAACCAGAAAACCTTTGATTAGAGCGCGTTTAACCAACAGTGGCATCAAATTAGGACCAGGAGGAGGATTTTCTGCGTTGTACTGCGAGATTAAACCAACTAATGGTATTCTTGCCCCAAGATTAATCTGCTGCAACACGGCTTCTAAAATTGGACCTGCCGTATTGTCAAAGTAAACATCGATTCCGTTAGGACAAGCAGCTTTCAGTGCTGAACTTAGGTCTTGAGTTTTGCGGTTAATGCAGGCATCAAACCCTAATTCTTTCACGACGTAATCGCATTTCGCCTCACTACCAGCCACCCCGACTGCCCGACAGCCTTTGAGTTTGGCAATTTGACCGGCTACAGAACCGACTGCGCCAGAGGCAGCAGAAACGACAACTGTTTCGCCCGCTTGGGGTTGCCCAATATCAAGCAGCGCAAAATATGCCGTCATTCCGGGCATCCCCGTTATGCCCAACGCATAGGAGATGGGCGCTTGATTGGGGTCAAGCTTACGCAACGTTTCGCCTTTCGATACGCCATAGGCTTGCCAGCCGTCATAACTAAGCACAAAATCTCCAGCTGAGAATTGGGGATGGTTCGATTTCACCACTTGGCTGACTGCGCCACCAACCATCACAGACCCCAATTCTAGCGGAGTAGCATAAGATTCGCGATCGCTCATGCGACCGCGCATATAGGGGTCGAGGGACAGATAGATCGTGCGGTTGAGAACTTCCCCTTCCCCTGGTTCTGGGATTGGGGTTTCCACCAGGGCGAAATCACTCTCTTTTGGTTCCCCAACTGGGCGGCTTTTGAGTAAGATTTGTTGGTTAATTGAATTAGGCATTGATAATTCCTATTTTCTGCCAATGCGTTGAGTTGGTCGTGCCGCAAATGACTCTGTATATGCAGTTCCTAGAACTAGGATAATCAAGGTGATGATTTGAATCAATGTTATTTGGATTACATCAAAATATTAGCGCCGTTTTCTGTAAGGTGGGCATTGCTCCCCAATATCTCAAATGTCCATCACATAAGCTTTTATAGGCAATGCCCACCCTACGATTTGTGGTCTAATCATGTGAAAAACGCTGTAATGGAAGAAAACCTTCAAAATGATAACTATTAAGGTTTTGTGTGACTATGACTACACCAGATAGCCCCTAGAAGGCTCTACACAGCATTTTAGGGGCTATTGATTTATGATTGGTCACACATTCGGTTTACAAATCCAGCCCATTAAGATCGCCGAAAATCCGCCACAATAGAAGTTGCCCAACGATTGAGGCACTGGATATGGAAGAATTACTAGAGTTAAAAAATTTGTTGCTCAAAGGTGATGTACCAGGAGCGTTGGTCATTGTTGAAGAATTAGAAGAGATGAGCAAACAAGACATCATCGATAACATTCGTAGCTATGCTGTGATTCTGCTGTTACATCTGATTAAACAGCAAGCAGAAAAGCGCACGACTCGCTCTTGGGATGTTTCTATTCGTAATTCAGTTCGGGAAATTCAAAGGGAAAATAAGCGTCGTGAGACAGGAGGCTATTATTTAACTACTGAAGAATTGTTGGAAACATTACAAGAAGCGTACTTAAATGCCATCGATGAGGGTTCTTTAGAAGTAGAAGAAGGGCGTTATCAACCAGAAGAATTAGAACAACTGGTTCATCAAGAAGAAATTATAAATCGTGCCTTGGCTTTGATTTCACCACAAGAGTAAAGATAATTGGCTAAACAACGACTCGATACACTGTTAGTAGAACTAAATTTATCTTCTTCCCGCGCTTTAGCACAGAGGTTAATTCAGGCGGGGGAAGTGACTGTTAATGGTCAGGTGATTGATAAGCCTGGTACGGAAGTTGATGTTGCGGCGCAAATTCAGATAAAAGAGCGATCGCGCTTTGTTTCCAGAGGCGGCGAAAAGTTAGCAAAAGCATTGGAAGTGTTTGCTATTCCTGTGGAAGGGCGCATTTGTTTGGATGGCGGTATTTCTACAGGAGGCTTTACTGATTGTCTGCTGCAAGCTGGGGCAAAATTGGTTTACGGCGTTGATGTTGGTTATGGACAAGTTGACTGGGGTTTGCGAAATGATTCTCGGGTGAATTTGAAGGAACGCACGAATTTACGGTATTTGAAGCCAGAAGAGTTGTATGGTGATGCTGAACTGGCTGATTTGGCGGTGGTTGATGTGTCGTTTATTTCCTTAACCAAGATTTTGTCTGCTTTATGGCAGCTGCTGCAATCTCCCCGTGAAGCTGTGTTGTTGGTAAAACCCCAGTTTGAAGTGGGGAAAAACCGTGTGGGTAAAAAAGGTGTTGTGCGTGATTCTCAAGACCAAGCTGATGCTATTTTTCAGGTGTTGCAAGCGGCTGGTGAATTGGGATGGAAGTACAAAGGTTTAACTTGGTCGCCTGTCACTGGTCCTGCTGGGAATATAGAGTATCTTTTATGGCTGGGGATGGAGAGTGAAACTCCACCGCCGGGTTTAGAAGTCATCAAACAAATGACTCAATCATCTGCCGCGCACTTTTTAGTTTCGCGCAAAGAGGCAAACACGCAAAGCTCTTCTTAGTCTTTAAACATCAAGTTCCTATCCCTCATAGAGGTGAAGGTTTTCATTTGCTCTTCGGTGCTTTGCAAGTATTTTTTGTTCGACTCCCCCAAATCCAACCCTCTTCCGGAGTAGTAATTTCAATCCAGCCACCATTTTGTTTTCCAGTAACTGTCACCTGAGTACCTGCTTTTATAACTTTTCCTGTTCTCCTACGCCCAGAAACAGCACGTAGATTTGCAGGTTGCGTCACAACAATACAATTGTTTTGTTCTTTTTTTTCTTCAGGTATATTCTTCTGTGTTGTGTTCTGATCAGTTGTATTATTTTGTGTTGTGACTTTTGTTTTTTCTTCTATTGTTTCTGGAATTTTATTATCTGCTCTCTGACTAGAGGGCTGCGGTGGTGGAGTTGCAGAAATGATGCTAAACACAACTAAAACAATACCGCCGCCTGCAGCAATAAGTAATGGTAGTTTGCGACGATATTTATCAAGAAAATCAAGGCTTGAGGGAGAATTGTTTGGTGAGGTGGGTGAATTAGGAGCAATTTTCACCGTACTCTGTGCAGGGGATGCAGGTGGTAGAGTGGCGTCAGGAATTGTTGTGTTATTTGGTGGAGTGTAACCAGGTTTTGCTAGTTTCTGGAGTGATTGCATCACTTTATTTGCTGACACATACCCTTCTCGTAAATAGTTACGTAGGACATGTTTGACGGCACCAGCAACAGCTGTTGGTGTGTTAGGATGAGTGATTGAGGAGAGTGCTTCCAGCGCTTCGTCTGCAAAGTGGAAGCGATATTTATAGTATGGGCGTACCATTTTGCTGATGATAGCTGCTAACTGATCGCTGACTTGAGCATATTGTTGCCAGATAATTTCCCCGCTTGTCGGATCTTCTGCCAGTTGCTTAGGACTCAAGCCTGTGAGGGCTTGGATAGCAATCATACCAAGAGCATAAATATCACTATTAGGACGAGGTCTACCTTGTGCTTGCTCACTTGGCATATAACCTGGAGTCCCAATAGCAATTGTCTGGTTTTTGAACTGCTGTTCTGGACTCATGAGCGAGTAAATCTGCACCTGTTTGACAGCGCCGAAATCAACCAGAACGAGCTTATTGTCGGAATGGCGGCGGATAATGTTTTGGGGCTTGAGGTCGCGATGGATAACATTATTATTATGAATAAAGTCTAGGACAGGCAAAATTTCATACAGAAGTTGAATGACCTGGCTTTCCTCCCAACGGTTCCCGCTTAACATCTCAGCAGACAGCGGATGTCCATCGATAAACTCTTGTACCAAGAAGAATTCTTCGTTTTCCTCAAAGTAAGCTAACAGCCGAGGAATTTGGTCATGATTGCCTAGCTTTTCCAAAGCGTCGGCTTCCGTACTAAACAAGCGTCTCGCTGTTTGTAAAAAATCGGGGTCGTTAGTCGCAGGTTTGAGATGCTTGACAACGCAAGTGGGATTCCCAGGACGACGAGTATCTTGCGCTATGTAAGTATGACCAAATCCGCCTTTACCCAATAGTTCAACCACCTGGTAACGCTGGTCTAGTAAGGAGCCGATCATGGTATAGCTTTCCTCAGGTGAAATGTTCAGCACAATAGACTTTTTCAAAAAAAAGTAGTTTTTCCCGGATTGCTGTAGAAATAATTGCTACAGAAATATATGTACAACAATCAGGTGATGGCAGCTACCCATGACAACGTAAAAATCGCAACAAAGACAATAACTTCATATTTAAATTATATTGGCGGGATTCAGTCTACTTGTACTGTGTCAGTAGCAGCAATACTAGTGCCTATCATCCATCCAGAGGTTTCACCCTTGTATGCTGTTTACTGCTACAGTTCAGCGTCGCCAATGTTTCTTCCGTATCTGTATCTAGCTAAAATGTTATTTTTTCCTAGTTGTCGGAATGGGATCAGCAGTGCCATAAAGAAACAGTGAAGGATTAACCCTTAACCCTTAACATATCCTTTACGTTAGCAATGCTGGCACTCCCTGCTTCCAGAATGGATTTATAGAAGTCATGACTAAACTGAAACTGCGCCTACAAGAAGGAAATTCCCAAAAAACGGTGACGGTGCATCAAGATGTTTTCACTATCGGTCGTTTGCCGCAATGCGACTTATACTTACCTTCTGGGGGAGTTTCACGTTACCATGCCCGCCTTGTGAAAACTCCTTCGGGTCTGTGGACGATTGAGGATTTGGGCAGCAAAAACGGCACTCAATTGAACGAACGCTTGATTTCCTCTCCGCAAGAGTTGCAAGACGGTGATGTTGTTTGGCTGGGGGATATGTGCCTGGTTATCATGTTGACTCCTGTTGAATCATCCACGTTTAAGCAAGGAGTCGTTTCTCCAGGAAAAACAATTCTTCGCAACGTTAAACAATTGCAAGAGCAATGGATTTTTGCTGATAACATCAATGGTGATCTCAGCATCAAAGACAAAACGATCGCTCGCTTGAAAGATTTGGTAGACATAGCCAAGAATCTCTCCGCAGCAGCCTCCATAGAAGAGATTTTCTCCCAAGTCCAGCAAGTGGTGTTTCGTTACCTCAACAGTATTGACCGTTTAGCATTATTAATTGATGTTTCTGGGTGTGGCAATCTGGAATTATTGAATGCTGCTACGAGAAAGATCTCTGATCAAGAACATCTCCCAAGTGATGGTAGTTGGATTAGCCGTAGTATCTGCCAAAAGGTCTTTGACGAAAAAGTTGCCATTCAAACCGCTGATGCCCAAAATGATGAAAGGTTTGCTGGAGAAAACAGTATTCTGGTAAAAGACATTCGTAGTGCAATGGCGGTGCCTTTGTGGGATGAAAATAAGGTTGTTGGTGTTCTCTACGCTGATGCTCATTTCTCTTCTCACCATTGGGTAGAAAAAGGAGAGGAAGAACTCAGTTTTTTTTCGGCTTTAGCAAATCTTGTAGCTTCTAGCGTACAACGTTGGCTGCTAGCCGAAAAACTTAGAAGCGAAGAAGTGATTCGCCAAAGACTCGAACGCTATCATTCCCCAGCAGTTGTACAGCAGTTGATAGCTGTCGGTGCATTGCCAAATGGACGTTTACCTCCACAAGAAACTGAAATTAGTATTTTATTTGCGGATTTGGTTGGCTTTACGGCAATTTCAGAAAGGTTCACGCCAACTCAAGTTGCCGAATTGCTTAACAATTTATTTGAGGAGATGCTGCAAGAGGTATTTGCCTGTGGTGGCACTTTAGATAAGTATATCGGCGATTGCATTATGGCATTTTTTGGCGCTCCTGAACCACAACCGGATCATGCCGATCGCGCTGTCACTGTTGCCAAGGGTATGTTAACTCGTCTGGAAACTCTCAACGCCAAAAATTTTTGGATCGAACCATTGCAATTGCGAATTGCCATTAACAGTGGTAAAGCTGTGGTTGGAGATGTCGGCAGTTCCCAAAGGGTAGATTATACCGCATTAGGAGCCACTATTAATTTAGCTGCGCGTATGGAAGCAATTTGTCCTCCAGGGGAATGCGTTGTCAGTGAAGCCACTTATCAAATGCTTTCTCAACCCTCATCCTTCCTAGAAATGGGAGATTATCGCTTCAAAGGTATCAATCGATTAGTCAAAGTTTATCAGACAAAAATGCACTAAGTAAGCATTTCATTAACTGGTAGACCATTAAAGTTGGCAATACTCTGCGTCCCTTTGTCTTGAAAAGTTTCCTACGGAGGGAAACCCTCCTGCAGAACTTTTCGCTGCGCTACCTCCGCTACCTGGTGCGTTTAAAAACATTACGAATTAATGAAATGCTGTACTAAGGAGAGATTCGGTACGGGTGTCATGGAATCTGGAAATTCTCTGTTCAAAATTCACGGTGGACTCACTTACACTCCGGCATTCCTAGTCAAAGCTTTTGTGTACAAACCTAAGATAACAGCCGTCCGAACGTTATAAGTCCACACAAAAGCGCGATTTTGCTGTAATTTCATAATTAAAAGTCAAAAAAAGATATCAAATTGTAAAATTTATTTTTAATAACACAACTACATCCTGCTAAAATCAAGCAGAGTTAATGAAAAGCACACTTTGCAAGGGGGGATTGTAGGCATAAGTACATATGGTTTATGTATATTTTGTTTCAATTTTGATTGCAAAAATTTAATATAAGTAGAGTTAGCATTTTTTGAAAGACTACAATGAGCGAAGTAGCTTCCGCAATAGATGTATATAACATATGGATGCTACCTGTGATAATTTTTTAACGGGGAGGTCAGGGTATGGCGATCGCCACAATTAATCCTGCAACTGGGGAGTTGCTGAAAACTTTTGAACCATTAAGCGATACAGAAATCGCTGAAAAACTAGATTTGGCACAACAGGCTTTTGAAAAGTACCACAAAACGAGTTTTTCAGAGCGATCGCACTGGATGCAGAAAGCTGCTGACATTTTAGACCAAGAAAAAGAAGATTTTGCCAAAATCATGACGCTGGAAATGGGCAAACCCTTCAAAGCGGCGATCGCGGAAGTGGAAAAATGTGCTGTCGTCTGTCGTTACTACGCGGAACACGCCGCCGAATTTCTCGCTGATGTGAGCGTAAAAACTGATGCCAGCCACAGTTTCGTAAAATACCAGCCATTAGGTATAATTTTCGCAGTCATGCCGTGGAATTTTCCCTTTTGGCAAGTGTTCCGTTTTGTCGCACCCGCATTGATGGCAGGGAATGTAGGATTACTCAAACACGCTTCCAACGTGCCACAGTGTGCTTTGGCAATAGAAGAAATTATACAAAAAGCAGGTTTTCCAAAAGGCGTATTTCAAACTCTATTGATAGGTGCTGCAAAAGTTGCTGACTTGATGAGTGACGATCGCGTCAAAGCAGCGACATTGACAGGAAGCGAACCAGCAGGTGCAAGTTTAGCCGCCGCATCGGGAAAACAAATTAAAAAAACTGTCTTGGAATTGGGAGGAAGCGACCCGTTTATTGTATTGGAAAGTGCTGATTTAGAAGCAGCAGTTACCACGGCAACAACAGCCAGAATGTTGAATAACGGGCAATCATGTATTGCAGCGAAACGCTTCATCGTCGCTGAGACAATAGCAGACAAGTTTGAAAAACGACTCCTGGAGAAATTCCACGCGCTGAAAATTGGCGATCCGATGCAAAGCGACACTGATTTAGGACCACTGGCAACTCCTGATATTCTTAAAGACTTAGACCAGCAACTGCAAGCAGGTGTCAAGAGTGGGGCAAGAGTTTTGACGGGTGGACATCCTTTATCAGATCGTCCGGGAAACTATTATCCACCAACGATTCTCACGGATATTTCCCCAGACAATCCAGTAGCGCAGGAAGAATTTTTTGGTCCGGTAGCGATGTTATTCCGTGTACCAGATATTGACGCAGCGATAAAACTAGCAAATGCGACACCTTTTGGTTTAGGTGCTAGTGCTTGGACAACAAACGCCGAAGAACGCGATCGCCTCGTAGAGGAAATCGAAGCAGGTTCGGTATTTATCAACGGTATGGTCAAATCCGACCCCCGCTTGCCCTTCGGCGGTATCAAGCGTTCTGGATATGGCAGGGAATTGAGTATCCAGGGCATACATGAGTTCGTCAATGTTAAAACTGTGTGGGTGAAATAATTAACCACATCAGGTGCAATCAACCCAGAGGAATAGTAAATATGAATACAGCTGAATTACTCGTACAGTGCTTAGAAAATGAAGGAGTGCAATACGTTTTCGGACTCCCTGGGGAAGAAAACCTGCATGTTTTAGAGGCGCTGAAACATTCTTCCATTCAATTTATTACCACACGCCACGAACAAGGCGCGGCATTCATGGCAGATGTCTACGGACGTTTGACAGGAAAAGCCGGAGTTTGTCTTTCAACTCTTGGTCCAGGGGCAACGAACTTGATGACTGGGGTAGCAGATGCTAACCTCG
The DNA here is from genome assembly GCF_036697665.2 of Scytonema sp. PRP1. Taxonomy (NCBI): domain Bacteria; kingdom Bacillati; phylum Cyanobacteriota; class Cyanophyceae; order Nostocales; family Scytonemataceae; genus Scytonema; species Scytonema sp. PRP1. The sequence continues at coordinate 115,091 of NZ_JBAHYJ020000067.1, forward strand.
ATGGTGCGCCTTTAGTGGCAATTACCGGACAGGTGGGTACAGATAGAATGCACATCGAATCCCATCAATATTTAGATTTGGTGGCGATGTTTGCCCCAGTGACAAAATGGAATAAACAGATTGTGCGCCCTAGTATTACACCAGAACTTGTGCGCAAAGCCTTTAAACGGGCGCAAAGTGAAAAACCAGGCGCAGTTCACATTGATTTGCCAGAAAATATTGCCGCCATGCCCGCAGAAGGCTACCCCTTGCGTAAGGACAACATTGAAAAAACCTTCGCTTCTTTTGCCAGTATCAGGGCAGCAGCAGCAGCAATTTCCCAAGCAGTGAACCCGATAATTTTAGTTGGTAATGGGGCTATCCGCGACCAAGCAAGTGATGCTGTCACACAATTTGCCAACCAAATGAATATTCCCGTTGCCAACACTTTCATGGGCAAAGGCGTGATTCCTTACACTCATTCCTTAGCTTTGTGGTCAGTGGGATTGCAACAGCGAGATTTTATCACCTGTGGCTTCGATAACACAGATTTAGTGATTGCCATTGGCTATGATTTGATTGAGTTTTCTCCGAAAAAATGGAATCCCGATGGGAGAATTCCCATTGTTCATATTGGAGTCACCCCTGCGGAAATTGATAGTAGTTATATCCCTAACGTTGAAGTTGTCGGAGATATTACTGATTCCCTCTCTGAAATCTTAAAATTTGCAGATCGCGAAGGTAAGCCCAATCCTTACGCTATCAACTTAAGGACAAATATCCGTGCTGACTACGAAGAGTATGCCAATGATGACGGGTTTCCGATTAAGCCACAAAAGTTAATTTATGACTTGCGGCAGGTGATGGGACCAGAAGATATCGTGATCTCAGACGTTGGCGCACATAAAATGTGGATTGCCCGTCATTATCACTGCCATAGCCCGAATACTTGCATTATTTCCAATGGCTTCGCAGCAATGGGTATTGCCATTCCTGGTGCTGTAGCGGCAAAACTTGTGCATCCTAACCGTAAAGTTGTTGCTGCAACCGGCGATGGTGGCTTCATGATGAATTGCCAGGAATTAGAAACAGCTTTGCGCGTTGGTACACCCTTTGTCACCCTCATTTTCAATGATGGTGGCTACGGCTTAGTTGAGTGGAAGCAAGAAAATTACTTTGGCAAAGGTAGATCATCTTTTGTGCATTTTGGCAACCCTGATTTTGTTAAATTTGCCGAAAGCATGGGTCTTAAAGGCTACCGCGTTGAATCTGCTACTGATTTTGTTCCCATCCTGAAAGAAGCTTTGGCACAGGATGTTCCAGCAGTGATAGATTGTCCTGTTGATTACCGGGAGAATACGCGCTTTTCGCAAAAAGCCGGCGCGTTGAATTGTGCAGTGTAAACAGTGAGGAGTTAAGAGTTGGGAGTTTAATAGCTCCTAACTCCTAACTCCTCATTTTTGTTTAAGTAAGTCGGCGCAAATAATCATCATTGGTTTGTAGTAGCGCTTCAGCGCTGTTCGCGCAGCGTGGCGTCAGCCATAGCGCTACTACGAGCCAAATACAGAGATTTTACTTTTCTTTACATAGTTTGGTTTTTTCTTGCCGACTTACTTACCTTTTTGCCTTTGTGGTGAAAAAATTATTTTGAACCTACAAAGACACAAAATATACAAAAAATCATGTCATAAGTCTACTGATTTCATCTGGGTTCTCTGTGCTTGGTGTCGCTTTTTAAGAAAAACCGCTATACTCTAAGCAGTTTCTCGACGAGTGGTGATGGCGCGATCGCTGAGAATTGCCCCACAGCAGATTGCAACAATTCAGTCATATATAAAAGAGAATGGCTACCCTAGCCAACAAGCTCTAGCTCTAGAACTAGGAGTATCTCCATCCACTGTCAAAAGTTTTTTCAGTGGTCAATCTATTGATTGTCTGGATTTTATCAAAATTAGCCAGAAATTAAAGCTGGAATGGCGAGCGATCGCGCATAGAGAGCTGGAAACTCAACCTCAAGGATTGAGCGCTGAGCAACAGTATCGCTTGGAGAAGAAACGAGACACGCTTCAACAAGAGTGGGACACCCGGAGTGAGAAAGTCGGGCGGATACGGCAAAGCTTGGCTATTGAGACGAGTGCAGCAGTTAAGTTTGAATTAGAACAAAGGTTGTTAAATGAGGAAGCTGAACTAGGGTGTCTTGAACATGAGCTAGGTGAAATTGAAGCAGCGCTGGAAATTGCTTCACAGAAGAAAGAAACAGTTGAGAAAAAACAACTCCCGCCACCTAAACCAAAAACCGAGGAACCCTCACCCTTCATCACTGGCTCCCCAATTACCTATCCTCGTTGCTTTTTTGGACGACAAAGAGAACTCAAACGCCTCTTCGACTTACTCAAACGCCATCCCCTGCAAAACGCCGCTATTATTGGTAAACGGCGCATTGGCAAAACTTCTCTGCTACACTACCTGAAAAACATCACCACCACCGTACCAGAACAGTTGCGTCCAGGTCAAAAGTATGAGTGGCTACCACATCCAGAAAATTACCAGTGGATATTCGTAGACTTTCAAGACCCACGTATGGCAGGTAGAGACAGGCTACTAAGCTATATTCTGGAATGCTTGAATTTTAAAGTGCCAAATCCTTGTAACTTAGAGTACTTCATGGATGTAGTCAGTAAGAATTTGCATAACCCCACAGTCATCTTACTTGATGAAATTGGTGTTGGGTTGAAACGTTGTCCAGAGTTAGATGATGGATTTTGGGAGTGTTTGCGCTCATTAGCGACTAACCACACAAGGGGAAATTTGGCGTTTGTCTTGGCTACTCACGAATCACCAATTGAACTTGCTCGTAGCACAGGGCATAGTTCACCCTTTTCAATATTTTCGGCTATACCGGGACTTTGGGAGCGCTGACGGAGGCAGAAGCGTGGGAATTGATAGCTAGTTCGCCTATTGCTTTTTCTGATGAGGATGTGGAGTGGATTTTGCAACAAAGTCAATGTCTGCCACTATTATTGCAAATTCTTTGTAGGGAAAGATTATTTAGTCTAGAAGATGGGGAGACAGACGACTGGCGGGAGGAGGGACTGCGACAGATAAAGCCATTTGCTCATTTGTTAGAGAAATAAACTCAGATTAAGGGTTGAGATAAATTATATGACAACTAATTTACCTATAAAGCTGCATCACTTACCTAACAGTTTGCCAATAGATGGTGCTGTCCGCATAGAGTTAGTAGAAAGAGTACCAATATTTCGCGCTTCTAACATGGTACAAGAGCGAATTACAACATTAATAAATAAACAAAAAGAGTCTGCTCTAACTTCTGAAGAAGAAAAAGAATTGAATGAATATCAAGAATTAAGCGATTATCTTAGTTTGGTTAACCGGACTATGAGAAATGTTTTGCTAAACCCTCTGCATGGCACAGTCATTCACTATGATGACCCATTTGAGCCTGCTGTGCCTCCGGAAGACTGGGAAGTCCTGCAATGGTAATACTGGATACCCTTATCTGGATTTGCTAGGGAACATCTCAGATCAAATCCGCCGTCAGGATACAGACAGAAAGTGTACGGGCACAGCAGTGCTGTGTCCCTACGGATACTCCGCTGAGGAACCCGAAAAAAATCACAAACCGACATGACTTCAGCAAATATTCCACGCAACGCCTACACCGATGCACCTGAACAGCACCGTAACTTGATACTGGGTAGCCTGCAACTGCTCTTCTGGCTTACCTTTCGTCCCTCAGCTTGGCGCAACCACCTAATCCGCATTGACCCCGCCCTAGACCCCGACTCTGACAGAGCAAGCCCGTTGCGATCGCAAAAACCCGGTGTGCGGCGGCTGCTGATACAAGGGCACTTAGTCTTGCCTCTCCTTGCTAATTTAACCCTTGGCTTGGTTCTATGGGTATTAGGTGCGTCCGCAGAAAACATTGCTGTTCGGGTGGCGTGGGGCGTGGTGTTGGGTGTGGTATTGAGCATGGTGTTGGGCATGGTGTTGGGTGTGGCGTGGGGCGTGGTATTGGGTGTGGCGTCGGGCGTAGCGTCGGGCGTAGCGTCGGGCGTAGCGTCGGGCGTAGCGTCGGGCGCAGTGTGGGTCGTGGTGTTGGGCGTAGCGTCGGGCGTGGTATTGGGCGTGGTCTTCTTCCTGCCGTGGGCTTGGGAGTGGGACGAGTGGGAAGTAAAGTGGGGCTTGGAGTGGAGCGTGGCGTGGGGCCTACTGTGGGGCGTAGCGTTGGGCGTTGTGTGCGTAGCGTTGGGCGTAGCGTTGGGCGTAGCGTTGGGCGTAGCGTTGGGCGTAGCGTTGGGCGTAGCGTCGGGCATGGCGTTGAGTATGCTGTGTATGGAGTGGGGCGTCGAGTGGAATATAGCATTGGGCATAGTGTGGGGCGTAGCGTTAGGCGTGGTGTCAGGCTGGGAGTGGGGCGTGGTATCGGGTGTGACTTGGCAGGTAGCATCAGGCGTACTATGGGGTGTGGGTTGGGGCGTAGCTGGAGGAGTGGTTTGGGGCGTAGCTGGGGGCGTGGTGTCGGGTGTGGTGTCGGGAACCGTGGTGTCCGTCAGCTTGATGTTGGGCGTAGCGTCAGGTATGGTGTTGGGCGTGGTGTTGGGCATGGCGTTGGGCGTGGTATCAGGCGTGCTGTCGGGCGTAGTATCGGGTGTGACTTTGGGTTTGGTGTCGGGGGTAGGAGTAACCATAAACTTCTGGCGACCTGTGGTACTCTACCCCTTCCTGGTAGTAGGAAACATCTTACTGTATCTACTTGACAAAGAATCTGCAGCCACTCAACCTAGTCTATTGCGTTGGCATTCTGCTTTTTGGGATGAGTGGCAGCGCCTACCTCTGCATAGCTTAGACAAGCACATTCTTCTAGTAGCAGAACGTAACCCAGCTGAGGGAAAAGCTGCCATTGATTACCTGATTACCAGTCGCCAGCGCTGGGCGGCTCAAGCTGCACAAATTGAACTGGATGCACGCAGGTTAGAACGCTGTGCTGATGTAAAAGCTATCTGCAATGTTCACTGCAGTCTGGTAATTGGCGAACTACAAGGTCCAGCTAGCGCTCTGCTACAAATCTTCAGTCGCATTAGCGAGGATGTGGAGGCTGCTTTGAACCAGGAAAGCGCTTACAACCAGCGCCTAGCACTCAGGGCAGTTGTAGACAGTTTGGATGCACACTTGCAAGACTTGACCCGCAGCAGCAACAAATACGCCGTCCGCTTCTACCCCATCCCCATTCATTGGCGTCAGATAATCACCAACCATGTAGAGGAACTGGCTAAAGCAGCCGAACTCCGCCAAGAGATTAACTCTCCATACATCATCGGTGTACCTCTCACACAACAGCAAGAAATTTTCATCGGACGCAATGACATTGGCACGCGTATCGAGCAATTACTCCTAGACCGACGCCGCCCTCCCTTGCTACTCTACGGTCAGCGGCGTATGGGCAAAACCTCCCTGCTCAATAACCTGGGACGCCTGCTACCTAATACCATCATCCCGATGTTTGTGGACTTGCAAGGGGCACCCGCATCAGCTAGTAACCATGCAGGTTTTCTCTACAACATTGCCAAAGGCATGGTGAACTCAGCCAAGGGGCAAAGAGGTTTGACCCTGCCACCCTTGACACGCGAGGCGCTAGTAACTGACCCCTTCACCTGCTTTGAGGAATGGCTAGATAAGGTAGAACAGGCGCTGGAACAAAACACAGCATTGCTAGCATTAGACGAATTCGAGGTACTTGATAGCGCCATAGACAAAGGACGCTTTGATGAGCAGGACGTTTTGGGAATGCTGCGTCACCTGATACAACATCGTCCCCGTTTCAAGGTGCTGCTGGCTGGTTCCCATACCATAGAGGAATATCAGCGCTGGGCTAGCTACTTGATTAATGTGCAAGTGGTGCATATCAGCTACCTGAAAGAAGACGAAGCCCGTCAACTCATTGAGCGCCCTGTCAAAGATTTTACCTTGCGTTATCAACCAGACGCAGTGAAGCGAGTGCTGCAGCTCACCCACTGTCACCCTTTCCTGGTACAACTGCTTTGTAGTGAAATTGTTGCCCTCAAGAATGAGCAAGACCCCTCTGTTCGGCGACTGGCAACTTTAGCTGACGTGGAAGCAGCGGTTCCAGAAGCTTTAAGCAGTGGTCAATTCTTCTTTGCAGATATTCAAAATAACCAAGTAGACGCCCCTGGGTTAGCTATCCTGCGCTTCTTGGCAAAACAAGGGGAAGGGGCAGTAGTCAGTAGAACTACTATGTTGGAACAACTTGGTGATGTATCGGAAAGCGCTTTTGAACTGCTGTTACAACGCGAGTTGATTGAAGAAGTTGGTGAGGGCTACCGATTTCAAGTGGAGTTAATTCGGCGATGGTTTGCTCAGTAGATTTTACCTCAATACCGTTCAGTTAAGGGTTATTTATGACAATTCCATGCGTGTAGAGACGTAGCATGCTACGTCTCTACATATCTACATAGGTTATGAGGCGCTGCAAACCATCTTATCTGAACCGTATTGGATTTTACCTCATGCAAAGACGCAAAGAAACCTCTCACGGATGTCCTCCTCTGCGCCTCTGCGGTTCAAAATATCAGCAACTACCCCTTATGCAAAACCTGTTGCAGTGCTTCTAAAAGTCGGTCAACGCTTTCTTTGCGACTGTTGAAGCCCATGAGTCCGATGCGCCAAACCTGACCTGCTAGTTCGCCAAGACCACCCCCAACCTCGATATTATGTTCATTAAGCAACTGCCGTGCAACTGCCTTACCATCTACGCCTTCTGGAATGCGGACTGTGGTAAGAGTTGGTAAGCGGAACTGTTTCTCGACGTGCAAAGACAGTCCCAAGTCCTCTAACCTCTGCCAAAGATACTCTACATTCTTTTGATGGCGTTGCCAGGAGTTTTCTATTCCCTCTTGGGCAAGCAAACGCAGTGCTTCCCGCAGTGCATAATACAGGTTAATGGGTGCTGTATGGTGATAGGTGCGTTCTTCGCCCCAATACTTGCTCAACAATGTCATGTCTAAATACCAGTTAGCCACTTTAGTTGAACGCCGCTGCAATTTCTCAACCGCACGAGAACCCAACGTCAATGGCGAAGCACCAGGGGGACAACCTAATCCTTTTTGGCTACAGCTATAAGCGATATCAACTCCCCACGCATCTAAAAGAAAGGGGGCTCCACCTAAACTCGTTACCGTATCTACCAACAGCAAAGTGCCGAATTCACGACACAAGTCACCGACTCCTTCCAATGGTTGACGTGCGCCTGTGGAGGTTTCTGCATGCACTAAAGCCAGGATAGCCGGACGATGTGTTTCTAGGGCAGTTCGCAGTTCATCCAGCGAAAAGACTTGTCCCCAAGGTTTTGTGATGGTTCGGACATCGGCACCATATCGAGAAGCCATGTCAACAAGGCGATTGCCAAAGTATCCAGCGACACCAACCAAAACCACATCTCCTGGTTCTGTGACATTGGCGATCGCCCCTTCCATTGCTGCTGAACCTGTACCGCTGACTGCGATCGTCCACTGGTTTTTCGTCTGCCACACGTAGCGCAGCAGTGACTGAATCTCATCCATTAATACCAGAAAAGCTGGATCGAGATGCCCAACTGGAGGAGTATTCATCGCCTGTAGAACTGCGGGATGAGCATTCGAGGGTCCTGGTCCCAACAGCAGGCGAGATGGTACTGTAAGGGGTGAAAGTTGCAACCGCTCGTTGCTATCAATGGAAAGTGTTTGCGTCATTATCTTTTTTACGGTAGATAATTATTAACGCATATATGATACGTCTTAATCATGCAGTATTTGGTTAAATTGTAGATTACCTTTTTGGGACAAACAAGTAATATCTTTGCGTGAACTTTTGCCTGATTTGTTTTACTTTAGAGAATCATCCAACAACGACACAAAGGAATTGGCAAAAATTGCAGCTTGAGTGCGATCGCGTAGATTTAACCTGCTCAAAATACTCGTGACGTGATTTTTCACCGTTCTCTCAGCAATGTAAAGAGACTTGGCAATTTCTCGATTGTTAGCACCAGTGGCAATTAAACGCAAAACTTCTTTTTCTCTGGGGGTGAGTTCAGCAAACTCAGGTGGGAAATTTACAGGTTTGGGCGTTGTAGAGTGTAGTAAAGGAGACAATACTTTCTCAAATAACCCTGATCCTAGGTGAGTGTACCCTTGATGAACAGACCGGATAGCACTTGCCAATGGTTCTAAAGGTGTATCTTTTAACAAATAACCCCTCGCTCCAAATCGCATTGCTTGTGAGATATACTCATCGTCATCAAAAGTGGTCAACACCAACACTTTCACATCTGGAAATTGCTGAGAAATGACCTCAGTTGCTGCTACACCATCCATTATCGGCATACGGACATCCATTAAGACCACATCTGGTTTTGGGGCTTCTACTTGGGCGATCGCCAAGCGTTCCAGAATAGAAATCGCACTTTTACCATTTTCTGCCTCGCCCACAATCTCAAAGTCAGGTTTTGACTCCAACAAGCTTTTCAAGCCTTGGCGAATAATGATTTGGTCGTCTACCAATAACAGGCGAATCATAGGAACAGAGAAATCATATTATTGCACTAACCTTGATATGGAAAGACTGCAAGAATTCGGCAACCGCCTCCTGGTGCAGTAAAAATGCGAAAATGACCTGCTAACGCCAACGTTCGTTCTCGCATTCCTTGAATGCCAAAACCTGTAGTGTTTTGGTATGGATTAAACCCTTTACCATTGTCATAAAGTTGCAAATACAGGGACTCAGCAATTATTTCTAAGTCAATTTTGACGTAAGTGGCGGCGCTATGCTTAGAAATATTTGTTAAGGCTTCCTGAACAATCCGGTAAATTGTCGTGCTAACTTCAGCAGATAATGGTCGGGATAAGTTGAGTGTACAGTCTGGGATAATGCCACTTTGACGCTCAAAATTTGCAAGTAACAGCCTAAGTGCAGACTCCAGAGATTTTCCTTGCAACGGGTCACAACGCAGTGTTGCTACAGATTGTCGCACCTCTTTTAAAGCACTGCTCCCAAGTTGTTTAGCTTCTAGCAAAAAAGTTTTTGCCTTGTCAAGATTTGATGACAAAAACAGTAAAGCATTTTCTAGTTGGATACTTTGAGCCGTAAGCGAGTGTCCCAAAGAATCGTGGATTTCACGGGCAATGCGGTTGCGTTCCTGTAGTGTTGCTTGGTCTTCAATACGGAGAGCGTATTCACTAAGCTGTCGATGAGCAAGTGCTAATTTCTCCCGACTTTGCCGTTCTGATAGCAAAGCATTTACCAACAACAACACAAATACCAGCACCAAGCCAAACATTAAAGTTATATTTGACACTAGTGTCCAAACATCTACACCTAGTTTTTGTAGACTATTTGGGGGTAATTGTGATGACATCAGCGGAATGAACAAGGTGAAAACAAAGGATATGAATGCCAAACCTACTACCAGCAAGCGTCCGGTTAAATTAAAGACTAAGCAACTACGAATGACTAAAATCAACAGCAGTGGTGGTGGAAAATCGATTCCTTTACCACCGATGACACTTGCCAACAAAATCAATCCAAACCCCAACCCCGTATAAAGCACTTTTGAGAACAGATTGAGCGTTGGTAACCATAAACCCATCACACCGAAGCAGACAATGCTCAAAATAGATAGCAGTCGGTGTTGGGGCAAGACTTGGAGCATCTGTACCGGGTGTGGCGGCAGAAGTAGGCTAATCCCCAAGAGAATCCACTCTAGATAGAGCAGTAAGCGAAACGGGTGAGATTGGAGTTGAATCAGGCGATTCACGGCGGCAAATGGTATGAATTAAGCATTTGATAAATTTTTATAGCAAAGCGTTTTTTGCTGCTAGGGTCGTTATTCCCATTTTTGCAGCAACACAGTAGGACTAAAGTCCTAATTAAAATTTGCTATCAGGGCTGACCGAAAAACAAAAGGATACAAGCCCCCAACTTCAGTCATGGAGAAGAAAAAATGCACAAGCTAATTATTCAAGCCCCCGGATTTATCCGTGGGGTCTTCATTGCCGTACAGAGATGAATTTTGAATTTTGAATTAAGCGAAGGGGTTGACGCTCACTCCCCCTCCTGAAAACCTTTTCAGCTTAGGCTTTGAACAAGATTTTATTGTCATATGTTGTCATTGGCGATCGCAACTGCCGTGTGCATCTTTTAATTATTATCATTATCTGCAAACTCGCTAGTTATTAGCACACTCTTTGATGAAATCGCTATATCATCATACAGTCATTTTTAGTTTATTTACCTGCACCTACTTATTCTCTAAGAAGGAACGCGAGTTTATCTCATGCGTTCGCCCAAACCTGAATTAGACTATAAGGATATAGAGGAAAAGGCGAAACTCGCCACATTTCAAAAAACTGCCCAAAAATTTAAGTGGGAGTTGGATGAGTTGAGTTATTCATTGAGTGCTCTTTGTAAAATGATTTGCGAAAAAAATAACGTTTCAGTAGGGTCTGGAGCTTTTCCTGGTCCTGATTTCTGGGCAGTTGAAGGTGAAAACAAATCACTTTCAGAACAAGCCAAGGAATTACTTGAAACAAATGTAAGCTCTGTAGTTCCTTAGACAAGCTTATGCCTGTCCTGCAAATTGGTCAAACCAGCATTCCTTACACCGTGCGCTACAGTAACCGCACCAAACGCCAGCGCATCATCGTTACCCCGGAAGCTGTAGAAGTCGTTGCTCCAGCCGATACCCCTTTTGAGGAAATCACCGCCTTCGTTGAAACCAAACGCCGCTGGCTCTTTAATGCCATTGCAGATTGCCACCCCAAGCATCCACCTAGCACCCCCCAACACTACGTCAGTGCGGCAAAGGTTGTATACCGAGGTCGTCGCTTAATGTTACAGGTAGAGGAAGCCGATGTAGAACGAGTTATTATTACTTGCAAAAGCCGCTTCTACATCCAAGTGCCACGCCATTTGACACCAGATGAAAAACAGGACGCTATTGAGCAGGCGTTTATTGCTTGGAAACGCGATCGCGCTGGGCAGGATATCCAGTACAACGCCCGAGTCTATGCGCGTAAGTTAGGTGTCAAGTCACCAGATATCAAGCTTTCTGAGCAGAAACGAGTTTGGGCAACCTACTCAAAAGACGCAATCATCCCCATTAATTGGCATTTAATCCATGCACCTTTATCAGTTCTGGAATACGTTGTTGCTCATGAAGTTGTCCACTTATTACACCGTCATCACGGGGATGCCTTTTGGGAAACACTCTGGTGTGTGATGCCTGACTGGAGAGAGCGCAAAGCTAGTCTAGAATCTTGGGAAGCTGGCTTGCTGCCGTCGTAACTGGAGTAACAACATCTATGGTTACTAAAATGAATAAAAATCTAGAGATAGACAAATATAACTTCAAAGAAATACTCAATGAGGTACTCAATGAAGCCTCAAACTTCTTGCAGGGCATAGACGCACGTCCTGTTGAAATGTTACCTCCTCATTCTGAAGTTGCCGCGCTTCCTTTAAAAGGAATTGGAGCAAACAAAGCCCTAGAGATTTTTAAGCAAAAGTACCTTGCGGGTATCACTGGTAGCAGTGGTTCTCGATATTTTGGTTTTGTCACAGGTGGAGCGACTCCAGCCTCAGTTGCAGGGGATTGGCTTGTGAGTGTTTTTGACCAAAACGCAATTAGAGCTGATGATTCTTGTGCTGGTTACATTGAAAGAGAAACGATTTCTTTTCTTCAACAGCTTTTTAAATTATCAGAGGCTCATACTGGAACATTTGTATCCGGTGCAACGATGTCCAATTTTGTAGGATTGGCTATTGCTAGACAATGGATTGCGCGGCAACTTGGTGTGAATATAGCGCAAGATGGTTTGTATGCTTTACCTGCCATAAAGATTTTAAGTGCAACGCCGCACTCTTGCATTTTTAAGGCTCTTTCCATGCTTGGAATGGGCAAGAGTCACTTACAGATTGTTCAGAGTTTACCAGATAGAGAAGCTATTGATATCAACTCACTCAAAAAATCCTTGGCTACCCAACAAAATACCCCATGCATTGTTGTCGCTAACGCAGGGACAGTCAATACTGTTGATTTTGATGATTTAGCAACTATAGCACAGCTTAAAGAAGAGTTCAATTTTTGGTTTCATGTCGATGCAGCATTTGGAGGTTTTGCTGCTTGCTCACCAAAATACGAACATTTTACTAAAGGTATAGACGCGGCTGATTCAATTGCAATTGATGCTCACAAATGGCTAAATGTTCCTTATGATTGTGCAATGCAATTTACGCGACATCGGGAACTTCAAATCGAAGTTTTTCAAAATAGTGCATCCTACCTTGGAATACCCACTTCCTCACCTGATTTCATTGACCTCACACCAGAGAACTCCCGCAGATTACGGGCTTTACCTGCATGGTTCAGCATAATGGCATATGGTGCCGAGGGTTATCGAGAGATTGTTGAACGAAATTGTGAACTAGCTCAGATAATGGGGCAAAGGATAAATAATTCAAGTCACTTTAGGTTATTGGCACCTGTGAGCCTTAATGTTGTTTGTTTTACCTTATCAGAGCAGAAATATAACCTTTCATTAGATAACATTCAAAAGTTCCTTGCTAAATTAACAGATAAAGGTGAGGTTTTCCTGACGCCAACAGTTTATAATGGCACTCCAGCAATGAGAGCAGCTATAGCGAACTGGCGAACACAAGAAGCAGACATAGAAATTGCTTGGAAATCGCTTTCACAAACAGTCTCTGCGTTTTCTGTATAATTCTCAAGAGCATTGCGCGGAAATTTAGACCGAAAACGCTTGTCTTATGTCCTCTTCATCCTCAAATCCAAACAAAGAGTGCTAGTGCAAGAAGGCAGAAGGCAGAGGGCAGCTATGCTGAAGGGAAGAGGGTTTTAGCTAAGTTTACTTTTCGTTACATACTTCTGTTTATTTGCGCCTTTCTACTTGGTTATTATTGAGATTTCCGCCTTTTACCAACACGGGCGGCAAGTTTGTTAGTGAGTTCTAGCTGGTACTTATTCTTATTGTCTTCGTGATGGTCTGCGGCGTCCAAGTAGGACCATTGCAACACGGTCCATCTGGCGTCCACATGAGCTTATCTAGGCACATTTGCCGCGCAGCCATCTTTATTCCCCAGGCATGGTAGACTATGTATTCAGTCTGACCGTCCGGACCAAGAACGATGGAGTTATGTCCAGGTCCTAAAACACGACCAGGAACGGACCTCAGCACCCGTGGTCCCGTTTCGTTGCCCGCATCAGAGTAAGGTCCCATCACACTATTAGCAACTCCATAATCCACACCATAGTTTTCTGTCTCCCAGCGCCCACCGCTATAAAAGCAGTAGTATTGACCTCCATGTTTGCGGACACAAGGACCTTCCAAAGTATGCCAATCAAAAATTTCACCATACATCAAACGATTGGCTAAAAACCGCTGCCAATCGGAACGCGCACGCAAGACGACTTTCCCAACGCCCTTGAGCTTCGTCATGCTTTCGAGTTGGTCTACAAAGAGTGCAGTACCAGCACGCACACCGCCCTCAGTGTCTAGAAAATCACGGGCGTAGAACAGATACCACTGCCCATCATCATCGCGGAATGGGTGCGGGTCAATAGCAAAGGAACAAGACTTAGGATCTACTAGCGGCTCTCCAACATCCTCATAGGGACCATTAGGAGTATCGCTCTTTGCAACGCGCAGCTGATGATTCTTGTCCTCGTGCCCTACTGAGTAGTAAAGGTAGAACTTGCCATCGCAGTAAGCAACTTCGGGTGCCCAAAAGTTATCGCCCAGGGCAGGATCTGGTCGCGTCAGTGCGTTACCAACAAAATGCCAATTTAGAAAGTCGAGGGAGCGTAACAGAGGAAAAACACGCAGTTTGTTAGTGGAGTCAACACCTGACGCCTCAGCGATTTCGTCTACCTGTCCTTGAGCCTCCGCCGCACCAGTTCCAATCGCATAGTATACGCCCTGGTACTCCCAGACAAAGGGATCGGCGAAATAACCTTCGTAGACTGGATTGGTGTAGGTGCGTGTCTGTGTAACGGCTTCCGGTGTTGGCTCAATCTGAGACATCGTAGTTCCCTAAGAAGTGCAACTGCAACAAGACGGTGCTATCGAGTGACATCTCCAGACGCTGACCCTACGGGTACAGCGCTGGCTTCCAAAGAATTACTTCCTCGGCTTCCTGGTTGCTCCCTTACGGGATTTCGACACTTGCCTAGACTGAGTTACCCCAGCCCCCGGTAGTTCGTCTGCACAGGCAGTTTCCTTTCCCGTCTGTCCAACGGTACTAATGAGTTTGATTCCTCGATTTCTAATGTTTTGACCTGCTGCCACATCTCTGTCTGTTTTATATCCACAATGAGGACAGTGATGAACTCTAACGCTCAGGTCTTTTTTGACTGAACCACCACATTCGGAACACTCTTGAGAAGTCCCTCTTGCATCGACTTCTGAGAAGAACTTTCCACGCTTCCAGCAGACGTACTTGACGATACTTCTAAATTGACCGAACGCTGCGTCGAGCATATGCTTTCCAAACATTCCTTTGGCACTGGTGCGATAATCCAAGTCTTCCATGAAGACCATATCGCCAGTATCACAAAGTGCATGAGCTTGTTTATAGTGAAAGTCCTTCCGGGTGTTGTCAATTTGGTGATGAAGTCGGGCAACTTTAAGACGTTGTTTCTCATAATTTTTCGACCGCTTCTTCTTCTTAGAGAGCCTGCGTTGCAGCAATTTCAGCTTGCCTTGCAGTTCTTTAAAAAACTTCGGCGGCTTTACCAGTACACCATCACTGGTTGCAAGAAATTTTTCCAGCCCCACGTCCACTCCGATGGGGTGTCCGTGAGGAATGGGGTCAGGAACACTAACATCACATTGAAGAGAGATAAATGCATACCACTTGTCAGCTTTCCTCAAGATCCGTACCTGCTTAACCACAAACCCTGTGGGAATGGGTCGGTGCAAGTTAACAGGGATTGCTCCAATTTTGGGCAGTTTAATATGAAGGTTAGTTACTGGATTCTCCTTAAACTGGGGAAACACCAACGACTTGAATTGCCCAAACTTCTTAAACCGAGGAAATCCAAATCCTCTCTCCTGAAAGTATTTCCAGGCAACGTGCAACTGCTTAATAGCTTGCTGGAGAACCTGAGAAGGAACTTCGCTCAATCTAGGGAATTCCTTCTTGGCTTTTGGCAAGTTGTTAAGCTGCTGAATTTCGCCCGGAAACTTCAGTGGCTGAGAGAGGATGTACTCTTTTTCTATGGAGCATCTATCTATCAAACACTTGCGACCATCGCACCAATCTTTTATCTCTCGCAATGCATGGTTGTAAGCGCTGCGACAGATGTCCATCCACTCAATGAGTTGTTGATCTTGAGAGGTATCCGGATAGATTCGATATCGGTGTGTGATGGTTAGCATCCCAGTATTATAGTAGTTTACTGGCTAAGAAGCAACCTTTAAATGTTAATTTAAGGGGCATCGAACCCTCTAAGTTACCTGGGGGAGTCCATGTATCCCGACGCTGACCCTATGGGTACAGTGCGGGTCTTATAGCTCCCCAGACCCCCACGAAAAGATAACAACAACGCACCAAGCAATAATGACCGCTGGTATATTGGCACGACTAGTCTAAGTGAAGTTTCAGGGTGTAACAGGCAAGCGATAGGTGATTGGGTTAAAACGCATTAAACAACCGTTGATGACCATAACAACAAGCACGGCTTAAGGCAGTACCACAATAATCGGCATAAGAGAGTTGAGATCACAGACTTTGTCAAGCTGTGGGAAAAAGATTAGCCATAGTTGTGCTGGTCGGGGATTCAGCATAGTTCAAAATTATGTTAAATCCAAAACCCGTGATAGTAAGGCCTTAGCGGCTAATGGGTGTAGAGAATTTGCGTTCTCGAAATCTAAATATTTTATTAAATATTCCTTAACTGTCTTAACTGTCTTAACTGTCCTTTTATCCCTTCTGTCGTTCGTGTTAAATTACCTCTGCTTGTAGATTACGCTTACTTGCGGGGCTTTCCATTGCTTCCACAAGGTGCGAGATGTGTCTCAAGCCCGATTAGATTTTGAACCGCAAGTTGTTCATTTTAACGGTCACGGTAGGGGTACGGGGGAAGATGGTTTAGCGCTAGAAGATGAAACCGCAAATGTGGGATGCCTGTAGCAAGTGTCACGCGGCGAAAGAGTTGATTGACACTACGCCAACCTCAAAATGCCCGAATATCATTTATGGCCTAGTTAATCCATTGATCTTGTACTGCAAAAAATATCCAGGGAACTAAATTTAATTTATGAGCAAGCTATCGCAAGACAATGATATGAAGATTTTAGTGATTGGGGCAGGAGTAAGTGGTCTAACAACCGCTATATGCCTCAGAGAGGCCGGTTTTAGTGTTGTCATTGTTGCAGATCGTTTTGCCCCTGATTTAACCTCGGTTGTGGCGGGTGCATTGTGGGAATGGCCACCAGCAGTTTGTGGTCGTCATGGGACTCCTAGATCCCTGGAACGTTCTAAACAGTGGTGCATGACAGCTTACAATAAATTCAAGGAAATACACGCAGAGTTTGGTTCACAGGAAACAGGGGTTTATTTGAGGGATGTGTATTTCTATTTCAAGGATGTTTTGGAAAATCGACCTGCTGACCTTCGCAAGATGAATGAGTTGAAGGATAAGGTTGATGGCTTTGAAAGAGGCTTACAGATCGTCCCAGAAACAATTGATTTGAGTTTCCAAGGAGGCATAAAAGATGCTTTTAAGCACATGGCTCCGATGGCAAATACCGATGTCTATATGAAGTGGTTGCTTCAATACGTACAGGATATTGGATGTCAGATTATCCAGGAAAAAATCACTGTCAATGTGGTTCAAAATGAACAAGAACTGCTTCGTCGTTTCAATGCAAGGGCAATTGTTAACTGTGCTGGACTAGGTTCGATAGCAACTACAGGAGATACTTCTATGTATCCCTTGAGGGGCGCACTTGTCAGAGTTAAGAATCAGGCAGGTGTAGTGACAGACGCTCATTGTATTTCCCACGAAGAATCTTCTTCAGATGAGCAAGACATCATTTTCATCGTTCCTAGAGGGGATGATTTGGTAGTCTTGGGAGGATTGGCACAGCAGGATCAATGGAGTACAGACCTATCTCTTGAGGTTCCAATGATCCGACAGATGTATGATGGTTGTTTGCAATTTCTACAGGAATTAAGACAACTTCCACTCGATGAGAAGGAGCCTGTTAGGACTGGTTTACGACCATTCACCGAGGAAAATGTTTGTGTCGAAAGGGTTCCGAACACGCGGATATTTTACAACTATGGACATGGAGGAGCAGGAGTAACCCTGTCATGGGGATGTTCACAGGAGATTGTACAGTTGGTACAAGAAATGATCCGCGAGGAGGTAAACCCATCTGCCTTTTTCAATCATAAGATAGATACCAACAAGAAGACTATCTTTGTGCTGCATGATATGCTCCCCAGCAAAACTGATTTTAGGCATATCCAATCAGGCAATAGAAATCTGGTTTTACTCTGTAGCAGGCGAGGACTCAGTAAGGTTGTACCCTCCCAGTATCAGCACTTGGATCTTGTGCAGATTGTAGAACCTTACAACTTGCAAAATCTGCTCCATACCTATCAACAGATTAAGGCGGATTATGGACTATTGGATGACAATTGCCGGATTGTCACCAATGATGAGTATTCGGTACTGTTAGCTGCACAGTTGCGTGAAGCTCTAAATTTGGCTGGCGATCGCCCAATGATGATACGCCAGTTTACGGATAAGAATTACCTCAAATCTGCCCTCAAAAATTCCCTCATTCGTGTGCCAAAGCATCTGATTTTTGACCAAAACCAATACCGCAAAGAGCCAGTTTCATACTTAAAGTTTGTTGTACAAGAACTGGGTAATGACATCTTTGTTAAACCAGTGACTGGAGCAGGAAGTGAAAAAACCAAAAGAATTCACACTATTGATGAATTGAAAGGCTGGTGTGACAGCAATGTAGATTCAGATGAAGAATTTGAATTCAATGAATTCATTAGAGGTCAACTATACAATACAAGTGTTGTCATGAAAAATGGTCAACCTTGTTATTTTGCTGCTTGCAAGCACTATCGACCTAATGATGAGTTCCTTTATGGTCATCCAATCGGCAATATTGTTGTTAGAGAGGAAGAGCCAGAATTTCACAAACTTCGACAATTTTCAAGTGATACGTTGCAAAGTTTAGAACACGGTTATCCCAAAAATGGTGTACTCAATATTGATTTCTTCCTGCAAGAAGGTAGCGAAGAACCAATTCTGATGGAAGTAGCTGCACGCACCCCTGGAGGGCTTGTATCGAAAATGTTTTACACATATCAAGGAGTACGTCTAAACGAATTACATCTCCAATTACAGATTGGTGATTCTCCTGACATCATTCTCAAGGATAGGAATGAGTGGAAGTACAGTGCTTACTCGATTCATCCAAAACAGGACGGCGTTGTTACAGCAATTGAGAAGCCAATTCTTGAAAGCGATGTGGAAGTTTCTTGGCAGATTTACCTGGGAGAGAGACTCAAAGCATCACAAAGTATGAGGGATGTTGCCATTGCCATTCTTTTAAGCCATCATGACTTTTCAACCCTTCAACGGGATTATGAGGTAGCCAATTCTACCAGTTTCTATAAGACTAAGAACGATTTTTTAGAGAAGGCTGAAGCTCTTTTTGCAACAGTGACAGCATAACCAATATATTCAGTCGAGGGTTACTTTGACACTGCCCTGGCAGATTGAATAAGCCTTTCATTCAAACATTTGGCTCAATCTGCTAGGGCTTGAACTTAATCCACCCTTCTACTCAATTACGCTTTATACTAAGTATTATACTGAGTATAAGTCAATAGGCGATAAAAAATATCTCTACTCAATGACGTTTAGCGATGAGTATAATTTTTTACTAAAAAAGGAAGACGATCTAAGAAAGTAATGGTTAACCAACATGAGCTGTCACTGAACAGCACTAAAGACAATTCATTCTCACCTGCTTTTTTTTCATTGTTGTTAGGGGTTTTTATTTTATCATTTGCAGCAATTTTTACTCGGCTTAGTGAAAATGAGCTTGGTCCAGCAGCAACTAGTTTTAATCGCTATTACATAGCTACCGTTGTTTTGTTTCTATGGGAGGGAATTCAATATGGAATTGGTAATTCATCTAAACCTAATGAGTTAATTAAGTTAAAAGATTGGGCGATTTTCCTTTTATCATCAATCTTAGGAACTGCTGCTATTTTTCTTTGGGCTTTGTCATTGACTCAAACCAGTGTTGCCAATTCTAATTTGCTCCATAATCTAACCCCTATCTTTGCAACATTAGGTGGATGGCTATTTTTTCGTCAAGGGTTTGATTATAAGTTTTTATTGGGAATGGTGTTGGCAATAATTGGAGCAGCTACCATCGCTTTTGGAGATTTCCAGGAAGCGGTAAATTCGCTTGTTGGTGATTCCTTAGCTCTGCTATCTGCTGTTTTCTATGCTCTCAATTATCTGGTTCGAGAGCAGCTTCGTTCCAAATTTTCGGCGACTACTATACTACTATGGCCCTGCTTATTCTCTGGATGCTTTACTTGCTTACTTACATTAACTACTGAAAGCCAACTATTTCCAACTTCTTGGCAGATTTGGCTCGCCGTTATCTGTCTAGCAGTTCTGTGTCAAGTCATAGGACAGGGATTGCTCATTCATAATCTTAAGCGATTTTCTTCAGGTTTTGTCACTCTTTTAATGCTCCTTGAACCTTTGCTAACAGCTTTATTTGCCTGGATTATTTTTGCGGAGAATTTGACTCCTCTCAATTGGGTAGCTTTTTTCTTGGTTTTAACTGGTATATACCTGGCAAAGCTCAGTAAAGGTTCAGAAAAGCTAGCAGATGATGAGCCCTATCTCGAGTAGGCATTGAGAGTAGGGTCGAAGGGCTAGGGCGTGTTTTCAAACTACAAGCACAAAAGAATGGAGGTGATTGCCTACGGCAGAGCTAAGCGCCAAAGGCGCACGCTACGCGAACGCTTAACGTAATCATAGTTGTATAGTTTGCTGCAAGCTTTTCATATCGGGTAGCGATGCGGCGAAATTGTTTGAGTCGCTTGATAGCACCTTCAACAACGTTGCGTTGACGATACATTTCACGGCTAAACGGACCACGACGTGGTTCATTCGAGAGTCGTGGGGTTGTTATATAAGTTATACGTTTCCTCATCAAAGTCGTCATTTGTCATTAATCATTTATACTTACTTTCAACAAATAACTAATGACAAATGGCGATGTAATGATGCAAGGTTTTCAAGGCACTTAGCTTTTTTTGCAGTGCTTTTTTAGCACACTGTCTTTTTAGTACTTGAAATTTACGTAAGTTTCAACTTTTTCCTTTGGCAACTGCTCCACCACCTGACACCGCAGCAACTGCTTTATCTTCTCTGGCAGGGTCTCATAATAGTCTCGCTGGAGAGTCAAATCCACTTTCGCCGTGTGCAACCAATGCATAACGTAGCCCATGACTACCATTGGTCTCGCCTGGCAAGTCTTATTTGGTGAACCTCGGTGCAGCGCGAGGGGTGTTCGGATAATCACGTCACCTGGTTGCATATAAAAAGATTCCATGGGAATTTCGCCCGTTGCAATCTTAAAGAGGGCTTCATCACGCGGTAAGACGTGCGTGCCACGTGCCATCTGGAATGGTCCATTCTCTGGCGTTACTTCAACCAGTGGAAAGTTGACCGCTAGGGCATAGAGTGGCGTTACTATTTGATCCGAGAACAGAGGGCGAAAATCCCGGTGGGTTTCTTGATAATCTGAGCCTTGCACCGGGATATCAGCCCCTAACTGAACCATCAGGTATTCCTGAGCGAACACGCGATCTAGGACACCCAAGATTGTGGGATTGGCGAAAACTTCCGCATTGGCGAATGGGGGAACCCAAGGCAACGTCAAATAGTAGCGGGCAAGTTCACGAGGAGCCAGCCCACCTGGTTGATTTTGGCGCTCTCGAAATAACTTTTCAAAAGCTTGTGCCCATTCTGAAACCAGTTTTCTGTCAAAAAGAGCGCGAATCACACAAATGCCGTCTCGATTTAGCTCTTGTGCGAATCGGTCTAAGTCAGTAGCCGTATAGTTAGTTGAACCTATACTTTGAACCATTTTTCTATCCTCTCTAATTCATGATAAGAGAGTCGAATTTGAACCGGACTCTCAACAGTAGAACTTTACAAATTGCTTGTTGATAATAAGATTTACTTGCACAATCTCCTCTAAATGCTGCGATCGCTGAATCGATTGAACTTGGAACAAAGAAATTGTTCCGTGGAATCGTTCGACTTCCTTTGTAAGAGGAAGCAAATCAATCTTTGACACCATCCCGCGCGCCTTTTAATAGTTGAATTGTCTCTAGTTATAGCAACCGACACGAAGCTTAGGACAACTTTTCAATCCACAAATCATGCTGTTGCAGCCGTCTACAGCCGACTTGTCCTAACACCTTTGGCGACGGCTATATCTTCCAGCTGCAGTTTCAATACTTAAAGGCGGCTTTGCTCTACAGTTTTTCGCTCGTCCAATACCCGCTACTAAAAGTAATTCTTGATTGTTTGAGCAAAAAGTGGTGGGCTATACAATTGTAACTATTCCTTTTAGTAGATGCATTCCTAACAGCAGCTATCTTAATGAGCAGGCATCACATGGGTCCAGAACTCGCACTCCTACAAAGCGCGGCTTCCTTCGGGTTTTTGACTTATGCAACGAGTAGAAAATGCATTGTGTTGGCGTAGCCTGTCCGCAGGGCAGGCTACGCCGTGCCGCACCGCGAGGGCAGAAGGCAGCGAAGGCTTACATCAAAAAAGTTCTTCCCTCCTGCCCTCTGCCTTGCCCGTAAGCGCAAAGCGTGCCGCTAGGCATACGCGTAGCGTCTCCGACAGGAGAAGGGCGATAATAACAAGCTTTC
The DNA here is from genome assembly GCF_036697665.2 of Scytonema sp. PRP1. NCBI lineage: Bacteria > Bacillati > Cyanobacteriota > Cyanophyceae > Nostocales > Scytonemataceae > Scytonema > Scytonema sp. PRP1. The sequence continues at coordinate 137,114 of NZ_JBAHYJ020000067.1, forward strand.
GTAAACCCTGGCTTGCCATTTGTCAAAAATATTGAGAAAATGAGAAAAATATGAAAACAATTTAGCGAAAAAAATACTACCTGTGAAACTTGACGCCAAGCCTTTGAACTTTTCCACATCTGAGACTGAAAGCCAGCTAGATTTAAAAGATGAAGTAGATTGCAATTCTACAACCGCCTTAGTTGAAGTGTCGTCACCTTTGATTTCTGACAAACCTCAGAAGCCGCAAACCCCAAGAGTCATTTTCGCCACTACGTTCTTGACCATCTTTTTGGCAGAAATTGGTGACAAGACACAGCTATCCACCTTGTTAATGAGTGCGGAATCACAATCTCCGTGGGTGGTGTTTTTTGGATCTGCAGCAGCGCTCGTCACGACTAGTCTACTCGGTGTGGTGTTGGGAAGTTGGATGGCTACCAGGTTCTCTCCGAAAATCGTAGAAAAAGCAGCAGGAATAATGTTGTTGCTGATTTCCCTGATGCTTTTTTGGGATGTGGCACAATTTTGAATTTGGATTTATTAACTATGGACTGGCATCTTTTAGGATTAAGCTTTATTACAGTTTTTTTGTCGGAATTGGGTGATAAAAGTCAGTTAGCGGCGATCGCCCTTTCAGGTCGTTCTCAATCTCCGCGTGCGGTGTTTTTTGGGGCAGCTGGCGCACTGCTGTTGACGAGCTTGTTAGGAGCATTAGCTGGGGGAGCAGTGGCAGAGTTATTACCTACAAGGCTGTTGAAAGCGATCGCCGCCGTAGGATTTGCCATACTCGCGGTACGCCTACTATTTTTTAACAATGAGGAAGCTTCGCCGGAAGCTGATGAATGATGAATCATGCATTCTGAAGCTTTGTATCATTCATCATTCCTCATGTAGTGATTTAACGTCGCCAGCACCAGCCCAAAAGTGTGCCGCCTGCCAATAGTTTTACTGCTTCCAAAATCCAGTAACCACCATGCAGTACATCCATAGTTGCTGGAGTTTCAATTGTCTGAAAGAGGTTCAGTTCAAGCCCGATTGCAGACATTTGCGGAGTTAACAGGTAAGTATCAACCAAAGCTATAGCGAGCAATAGCATAGATAAAATAATTGCACTGCGACGCCACTTAGATTGGCTGTTGCACATAGCTAACACGCTAGTTAATACCAAACCAGCAGACAATAATTCGAGCCGATTAAAATTCCAAAAAATCACATAGCCGGCTGAAGCAAAACTCGCTTGAGTCATCATGCCAGAAACATATAAACTAGGCATAATTACCCAGTCTAACAAGAGGCTGGCACTGAGCCAAAAGCCTAAAGTTAACAAGGCAATACTTTGCCAAATGGGTCGCTTGAGTTCAACACTAGAAACAGCATTCATAATTTTGAATAATTGCGTATCTTTATACTTCTCACTTCTAACTTAACTAAAGCACTCTGACAACAAATATCAATTATCTTTTACAAATATGTTGCTATTTCGTAAAGCTATTTCAGTATTTGTTGCCTGATTACGCTCAAATAATGAATGAAATTAAATAATGTTAAGAATAATAAAACATTAGTTGAATAAAGACGTAGAAGATTTACAAGTCGCGCCTCGGAGTCCTCAACCAGATTCGCGTATTGGTTGGGGAGAACCGCCGCTGTGGGACTCTTTACTGAGTACTGGGTACTGGCAAGATGTT
>NZ_JBAHYJ020000014.1:0-137307 GCF_036697665.2 Scytonema sp. PRP1
GCACTATCAATCCCATTACGCAGTTCAAAAAGGCATCTGCAACAAGAATTTAAAAGGTTACGGCCGGAATTGGGTAAGACAGTTGTGTTTCTGTAGCTCACGATATCCAAGAAGCATTTGTCTTGGCATCGAGAATTGGGTTAATGGATGGGGGAGAATTGGTAGTGTTAGGTACAACTGAGGAATTTTTGATTCAACATCCAGAAGCCCTCGCATTTCTCCAATGTCTTAAGCCAGTTATATGAATATCAGTGACTTCTTCTTAATAAAATATGCCCCGGAAATCCTGGAACGCAGTTTAGAACACTTATTGCTTGTAGCGATTTCTATCGGGATTGCCACTGTTGTAGGTATTCCACTTGGTATATTAATTACCAGGACAGAAGAATCTCCGTCAACCAATTCTCGGGATTGCGAATATTATGCAAACCGTTCCTAGTCTGGCACTATTTGGCTTGCTTATCCCTGTCCCCTGTGATTGGCGGAATTGGAGCAAACCCTGCAATTTTTGCCCTGATTTTGTATTCTCTATTACCAATTATTCGCAACACTTACACGGGTATTACTGGTGCTGGATTCAGCCATTATAGAAGCTGGGCGGGGGATGGGAATGACAGATAGAGAACTCTTGCTTCAGGTGGAGATTCCCTTGGCGCTGAGTGTTATTCTGGCAGGGGTGCGGGTGGCGACAGTGATTGCGATCGGGATTGCAACCATTGCCGCAGCGATTGGTGCTGGTGGTTTAGGGGAGTTGATTTTTCGAGGTATTTCAGCGGTGAATAATCAGTTGATTTTAGCTGGTGCGATTCCTGCGGCGGTGATTGCTTTACTTGCTGATTTTGCTATCGGCAGGTTGGAGGCGAAATTTAAAATTACAAAAAAATAGGGTGCGTTGTCATTAATAAACCGCAGAGGAAGCAGAGGAGGAGAAAGAGAGATAAATGAAGAGATTTTTTGCCTTTTTCCTTTTAACTTTTGCCTTAGTACTGGGAATCGCCAGTTGTAACCCCAGCACAAGTGGCGGTGGTGGTGGTGATATTGCCGTTGCTTCAAAAGGTTTTACTGAACAAGATATTTTAAGCGAACTTTTAGCACAGCAAATCGAAGCAACAACCAATTTAAAAGTTCAGCGTCTTCGCTTTACGAGTGCGTTAGTCACTCATCAAGCAATTACTGCTGGCAAAATTGATGCTTATGTTGAGTACACGGGTACGGCTTTTACTGTTATTTTAAAACAAAAAGCAATTAATGATCCAAAAGAGGTTTATCAGCGGTTAAAAGAAGCTTACGCTCAACAATTCAATTTAGAAGTGATGGAATCGTTGGGTTTTGAAAACACTTTTGCAATGATTATACGCGGTGAAGATGCAAGTCGTTATAATATCAAAACTCTCTCGGAAGCTGCTCAATATACACCCCAATGGCGTGGTGGTTTTGGCTATGAATTTATAGAACGGGAAGATGGTTTTCCTGGATTGTCTAAAAGCTACGGTTTACGCTTTGCGAAATCTCCTCGAATTATGGATTTGGGGTTGATATACCGGGCGATTCTGCAAAAGCAAGTAGACATGATAAATGGAAATTCTACTGATGGGCAAATTTCTCGCTTGGGTTTAGTGGTGCTAAAGGATGATAGGCAGTATTTTCCACCTTATCAAGCGACTCCAATTGTACGGAAAGAAACTTTGCAAAAGTATCCGGAAGTTAGGAAGGCGATCGCCCAACTTGGTGGAAGAATTTCGGCTTCGGAAATGCGACAATTGAACTATTTAGTTGAGGGCGAGTTACGTGATGTGAAGGAAGTTGTCAGCGAGTTTCGCAAAGCAAAAGGTTTCGCCTCACGCCAAGACGTAAAGTTGGCAAGGAATTTTATCACGGATGCTGCAAATGAAGGATCTGTGGGGCTAACAGATCATTGATTAGACAAGAGTGCAAAAATCAAATTTATGAAAATGAAACCACAGATGGACACAGATGCACACAGATAATTTATTGGTGTTCATCTGTGTAGCCTACGGCACGGCTTACGCCTACATCTGTGGTTCAAAATATCCATTTACCATGACTTTTGCAAAAAAAATATTACATTCTTTATCTTATTGATTCTTGAGGTTTTGTTGATATCATATTATATATTTTTCCAGCAAATGATTTATGAATAATATTTTAATGAAAGTTATCAGATTTCCTTTAAAGGCTTTGATAATAGGTGCTTGTGTTGCTGGTGGAAGTGTCTTTGCTCAAACATTAACTCTGCCACAAAATTTGATTGCTTTCAACTCTCCTGAAGGCGAAAAATTATTATTTGAAAGTCAATCAAGAGACGATTTCTTTCCACTCGGTATGCAGTTTGTTACGCAAAATAATCAAGCATATTGCGGAGTTGCTAGTATCGTTATGGTGCTGAATGGGTTGCAAATTCCTGCACCAGAAGCACAGCAGTATTCTCCTTATCGTGTGTTTACTCAAGAAAACTTTTTTAGTAACGAAGCTACGCGAAAAGTGTTACCACCCGAAGTTGTTTCTCGTATGGGTATGACGCTAGAGCAGATAGGGCAATTATTAGGGAGCTATAACGTTAAGGTCAAGGTTTATCATGCTGCAGACACTAATCTACAAGATTTTAGAAAGCTAGCATCAGAAAATTTGAAACAGCCCGGTAATTTTGTCTTGGTTAATTATTTACGTAAAGAAATTGGACAAGAAAAAGGTGGGCATATTTCCCCATTAGGGGCATATAACGAGCAAAGTGATAGATTTTTAATCATGGATGTTTCGCGTTACAAATATCCGCCGATTTGGGTGAAAACAACAGATTTATGGAAGGCTATGGCAACGCCTGATTCAGTTTCTCGTAAGACTCGAGGATTTGTATTTGTCAGTCGAAATTAAAGACAGAAGGCAGAAGTGCAATAGTCAATACTGCCTTTCGACAGATGCACAATGAATAATTTTCTTGATGGGAACTTCACAGATGCATTTTGAGTCTAACTTGTCTGTAGTTCAATCCTATATAAAAAATAATACTTAGTCAGCCTCTGATAAATTAAGTGTTTATAGGTATTTCAGTAGATTATTCGTTTTTCCTGATATCTTGCACCCTTCGGGTATGCCTTCGGCACGTCTGAGCGCAGAGCGCACGCTACGCGAACGACGAACGCCAGTCCCCTACGGCGGAAAACCCGCCTGCTTTCTCTGGACTCACCATTCTCAAGAAGGAGGAGCCTCTAGCCTCCCAGCCCTCGTTCCCAGGCTCAGCCTGGGAACGAGAATATAGAGGCTCCGCCTCTTATTGATATTGGTGCAAGATGTCAGTTTCTTCACACGCGAGTTATATTGTATCCAAACGAGAACCGCTATCATTATGGTTCAGCCCCAAAATCGATGTACCCGAGGTGTATCTTTCGGTTTTCGCCAGTGGGTGAGTTACACAGTTATTCTCAGCCTTCTCGGTTGGTGTACTGCCTGCGGTGGTACAATCCAGGCACAGGATAATACTTCTGAAACTCCTTCTGCAGCAAATCCCAGTTCTACCACTCGGGTTGTTGCTCTTGGTAAGTTAATCCCAGAAGGAGACGTGATCAAGATTTCAGTCGCAAATGCGCAGGATAGCCGCGTTAACCAAATTTTGGTAAAGGAAGGCGACTTTGTCAAAGCAAATCAAATCATTGCCATCCTTCAGGGAAAAGATAGAGCTGAACAACAGCTGAGGGATGCTAGGGCAAATGTTGCCATTAAACGGGCGCAGTTGCTGAAAATCCAGCAAGGAGACGTAAAAAAGGGAGAAATCACTGCCCAACGTGCGACTATTGTTGAGTTAGAGGCTCGCATTCGTTCTGAAACGAAACAAAGAGAAGCAGCGATCGCCTCTTCTCAAGCAACTCTCCGCAATGCTCAGCTAAAATATCAGCGTAACCTTGCTTTGGTGAAGGAGGGAGCTATCAGTACCTCTAACCTAGATAATGCACAAGAAGAGTTTGACAAGGCTACAGCAATTCTTGCACAAAACAAAGCAGAATTAGAAAACACTAAGACGACTTTACAGGCACAACTGGCTAAAGAACGGGCGAATTTAGCGAAATTGCAAGAAGTTCGCCCAGTCGATGTAGAAATTGCCAAAGCTGAATTAGAACAAGCCTTGATTCAGGTGGAACAACGAAAGGCTGAATTGGATAACACCCAAGTGCGAGTACCGATTTCTGGACAAATCTTAAGAATCAACACCCGCGTTGGAGAACTTGTGAGTACTCAAGAAGGGATAGCAGAATTGGGAAGGACAAACCAAATGTATGCGATCGCCGAAGTCTACGAAACCGATATTGTCAAAGTCCGCCCCGGGCAGCAAGCTATAGTTACGAGTGAATATGGCGGCTTTGGCGGCGATATTCGGGGTAAAGTTGACGAAATTGGTTTACAAATTGGCAAAACGCGTCTTAATCAAGACCAGAGTAACCCAACTAATGATGTCAATGCTCGCGTTGTGGAAGTGAAAATCCGCCTTAACCGACAGGATAGCCCGAAAGTAGCCGCTCTAACAGGTATGCAGGTAAGAGTCAAGATTAATACTGATTCTAAGTAAGGAGGAAATTTCAAAACATCAAAGAAATAATGAACCACAGATGGACACAGATGAAATTTCCCTATTTGAAATCATTCCTCAAAAATGTTGACTTCGAGACTCCCCTTGCTTGGGCGCAATTGTCTCATCAAAAGGTTCGCCTTGCTGTCGCGACGACTGGCGTTTGCTTTGCCAATATCTTGATGTTTAGCCAGCTAGGGCTTCTGGCTATGCTGACAGATGGATCAACCAAACTTCATGAAAGCTTGGCTGGTGATTTGCTGTTAGTATCGTCTTTCAGCCCAAGTTTACTGTTTAGGATATCTTTTCCACGTGCTTACCTTTATCAAGCTGCTGCTGTGGAAGGTGTCGCTTCTGCTAGCCCTGTATATATAGGTAGGGCGAATTGGGTGAATCCTAATCAATTATCTTCTTCTGCAGAGAGTTACATTGCCAAAGGAAAACGCCCACGATCGCGTCTTTTTGGTAACGAGGTTCGGGTCATTGCCTTCAACCCTGCTCAACCTTCTGTGTTGAATATACCAGAGGTCAATCAACAACTGGCGAAATTGGCAATTCCAGATGCTGTATTGTTCGATCGCCTATCCCAATCATCTCTTGGAGACATTCCAGAAATGCTAGGCAAGCGCGAAGAGTTACCAACTATCATGGACAATCACCGCACCTATGTTGTTGGGCTTTTCAATATGGGCAGCACCATGAATGATAAAGGTAATGTCATCATCAGTGACTGGAATTATGCTCAACGCAATGGGCAAAATAGCCTGCAACAAGTCAGGATAGGAGTTTTGACTCTAGAAAAAGGAGCAAACAAACAAACAGTACAAGCAAAATTGCGCGATCGCCTTCCCAAAGATGTTGCTGTGCTGACTCGTGAGGAATTGATTCAACGAGAACAGCAATTCCATGCTTCACAGCCCGAAGGTGTCATCCTGAAGTTTGGTACAATCGTAGGTTTTGTCGTCGGTGTCATAATCCTTTATCAAGTCCTTTACGCTGATATCAGCGACCACCTATCTGAGTATGCCACGCTTAAGGCAATGGGTTATTCGGATCGCTCGCTGCTTATGGTGGTACTTCAGGAAGCCATCATTCTTGGTGTCATGGGGTTTGTCCCCGGCTTTATCGCTTCAGTGGGGATCTATCAATTGCTGGTTACACTCACAAGAATTCCTTTAACCATGAAGGTGAGTGTTGCCATTCAGGTATTTATTCTGACTCTAGTTATGTGTGCCGTATCAGGTGCGATCGCCACAGGAAAACTTCGTTCCGCCGATCCTGCAGATGTGTTTTAATTGACAATTCCCCGGCTTCAACAAGTTGAGGGATAATCAGCATCAAGATTTTTGTGACACCCTATAACCCTTAGATTGAACCTGATTCCTCAACTTACTTTTCAGGGCATGTGGTAAACCTCTCTCCTAGAAGGAGAGAGGCTTTGATTTTTCCCCTTCCCTACTAGGGAAGGGGGCTAGGGGGTTAGGTTTTTCGTGGATTTTTCCAGATAGCGTCAAAAGTCAGGATTCCTCAAACGTTATTAGTTCCTAATGAAAAAATTGAACAGCTATATGAGGAATAGAACTGAATTGACATAATCTGCGTCCTGGTGTCAGTCCTAGTACAAACTTAATTCCTAGTCCAATAATTTAGTCCAACTTATGGAACCTACCGTAGCAGTCTGCAATGTTAACCACGCTTTCGGTCAAGGGATATTGCGTAAACCCGTGCTGAGTGATGTGAATTTGGATATTTACCCAGGAGAAATTGTTATCCTTACTGGTCCCTCTGGTAGTGGTAAAACAACATTATTATCCTTAATTGGAGGATTGCGTTCTGTGCAGGAGGGTAATCTAAAAGTCCTTGGTAAAGAACTACGGGGTATCACTAAAGGACAACTTACTAAAGTCCGGAACAAAATTGGTTTTATCTTCCAACACCACAACTTACTAAAATGCCTAACTGCTTATGGTAATGTCCGTATGTCCCTGAAACTGCACCAGGAAATTCCTAAACAAGAGTATCGACAACGAGCTGTCGCAACACTGCAAGCAGTCGGATTGAGTGATAAGGTGGACTGCTACCCCGCAAATCTTTCAGGAGGACAACAGCAACGGGTGGCGATCGCTCGTGCTTTGGTTGCTCAACCTAGATTATTACTTGCAGACGAACCCACTGCATCGCTGGACAGCAAAACTGGTCGAGATGTTGTTGATATTATCCAGCGCCTTGCAAAAGAAGAGGGCTGCTCTGTGCTACTTGTGACCCACGACAACCGTATCCTAGATATTGCCGATCGCATTGTTCATATGGAAGATGGTCGCATACAACGGCATTGAACAAAAAAGTTTTAACAGTTACCAGTTATCAGTTATCAGTTATCAGTTACCAGTTACCAGTTTTTTGGTCACTGTTCACTGTTCACTGTTTTAATGGCAATTTGGTACTCTAGATATGGGTTTAGCCCTCAATAAAAAGCTAAGATAATCCTTTGGAGCGATCCTGTCTAAATTTGCCCTGTGATCCAATTCTCGGCAAGAAAGCCGTATTTACAGGTGAGGTGATCAGTCCAGTCCTGTAAGCGCTTCCTTGCACGCAGAACAGTTATTACGAAAGTGATGTACTATACAAATAAAATAACAAAAATTAACAATGGTAGAACCCCCAATCAAGAAATCTGACCGTCAGCCCAAAGCAGGTACTGACAACGATTTAGAAAATTCGGATTCTGTGTCTCCTATTGAATCCAATCGCAAAAGCTCAAAACAAAGTGATGAGCGCTCAAAGGGTAAAGGCAAAAGAGGATCCTTTGGGGATGAATCTAGGCAACCGGTTAATCCTGCTTTAGCGCGTGGACCGAAACCCGTTAAGCCGAAAGCCAATGTCAAAACTGAGCCGGAAACCGAATCAGAACCTGTCTCTGAAGAGTCTCAAGAGTGAAGTACCCCAGCGCATGGCGGACTCTTGAATTCCGCCGAATTCGTTAAAAATAATTTGGAGATATAAAATGCGTGTTTTTGACCAATGCACGCGGTTTTCAGGGTCTTTACTTTATCTGTGTTTCTCTGTATTGCTGTTTAGCAGCCACAAAGCAGCATTCGCCTTTGTTGTCTCACCCCTACGTACGAAAAAGGCGATGGTAGTCTCAGCGCATCCTCTAGCAAGTGAAGCGGGGATGGCGATGTTACGCAAGGGTGGTAATGCAGTTGATGCAGCAGTAGCGACCACCTTTGCGATTTCTGTGGTAGAACCTTTTTCAGCGGGAATTGGTGGCGGTGGGTTTTTGCTATTGCATCAGCCGAAAACTGGCGAAATCAAGGCGTTGGACTTTCGCGAACGCGCACCGCTAAAAGCGACAAAAAATATGTATTTGGATGCACAAGGCAAAGTGCGTCCAAATGCAAGTGTAAACGGTTATTTGGCTGCGGGGACACCAGGGACAGTAGCTGGATTGTATGAAGTCCATCGTCGTTATGGTAAGCTGCGTTGGCAAGAAGTGGTGCAACCTGCGATCGCTCTGGCTAAAGATGGTTTCATCGTCTCTCAACAGCAGACTTGGCGTTCCATAAAATTCTACGAGAATCGCAAGCAGGTGATTCTCGATAATCCAGCAGCACGAGCAATTTTTACTCGCAACGGTGAATTTTTTGGTCCTGGGGAAAGGTTGGTACAGAGTGATTTAGGACGAAGTTTGGCAGAAATTGCCAACAATCCCCAAAGTTTTTACACCGGAAATATTGCTCGTGCGATCGCCTCCGACATGACAAAAAACGGTGGTTTAATCACTCGTGACGATCTAAAATCTTACAAACCAGTATGGCGCACTCCAATATGTGGCAATTTCCGCAATGCTAAAATTTGCTCAATGCCACCACCTTCATCAGGAGGCGTTCACCTATTAGAGATTTTAAATATTATCGGTGACACCGATTTAAAATCTTTGGGATGGCACCACCCAGACGCCTTGCACTTGATGGTGGAAGCCATGAAAATAGCTTATGCTGATCGTTCGCAACTTTTAGGCGATCCAGATTTTGTCAAAGTCCCGGTAGCAGAACTTATTAGCCTTGTCTACGCTCAAAAACGGCGTCAACAAATCAATATGCAAAGGGCTACACCTTCAAGTGAGGTTAAGCCAGCAGATAAGCAGATGTTACAGCAGTTTACATCAAATTCGCTTCATTACCCTCAATTATTGCAGCACCTCACCCCCCAACAGAGTCTGTGCAAACCCAGATCGGGACTATTTCTTCCCCTCTCCGCGTGCGGGGAGGGGTTAGGGGTGGGGTTGCGCACCACTCGATATGAATCGCCCGAAACGAGTCATCTTACCGTTGTCGATGAACAGCGCAATGCTGTGAGTTTAACTTTCACGGTAAACTACGGCTTTGGTTCTGGCGTTGTGGTGCCAGGAACTGGTATTCTACTTAATGATGAGATGGATGACTTTGCAGCAGCACCCGGAGTCCCAAATGCATTTGGACTTGTGGGGAATCAAGCGAACGCGATCGCACCGCGCAAAACTCCCTTATCTAGCATGACTCCCACAATTGTCACGGAAAATGGTCGCCTGCGGATGGCTGTGGGTGCGCCTGGTGGTGGTACCATCATCACCCAAGTGTTGCAAGTGATCTTAAATGTATTGGAATACAATATGGATGCAGGCGCGGCTGTTTCTGCACCCCGCATACATCATCAGTGGTTACCAGATGAGTTAAGAGTGGAACCTCTTGGTTTGGATGCTCTCACCCTTGCAGACTTGCAGCGTCGGGGACACAAAATCACCCCGACTGAACCTTGGGGTAATATTAACGCGATTCTCGTCACACCTGATGGAACATTAGAAGGTGCAGCCGATCCGCGTGGAGAAGGTTCCCCCAGAGGTTTCTAAAGAGTGAAAAATGAAAACTCAAGAGTGAAGAAAGTTTTTTATCTTCTATCTTCTATCTTTTATCTTCTGTTCTATCTTTCTGATGACTGAACTGAAGTGGCTGATGGGGAGAACTCGTTTGCTCTTGCACTTGGTATCAAAGTCCAGCCTGCTTTTAACAATTTTTGGTAAGTCGCCCAACCTTTGGAACCGCCTGGTATTTGGTAATCTGGAACTGCATATTGTGGAAAAGCTGTGTAAGGACGCCAAGGTTCATTAGGTGCAGTCTGCAAGTGCAAAACTTTTTCCCCATTGTCGCCAGACTTTGATAACCAGCAGATTCGTCGATACATGGCAAACTCCTCATGTATTTTATTTCGCTTTTAATGCATAATCGCAGAGCGATGTCAAGAGGTACATCACCCTTGTGGGGTACTTTTTTTATGCTTCACAACTGTTAACCTCAACACACGTAACACAATTCAAGGCAAATGTAAGATGTAGACACCTTACAAACGAAAGGGTACAGAAATAAACGCAGCAAGCTTCTACGTTTAGCCAATGTTATCTGTGGTTCACAAAAATGTATGTATGTTTGAGTACTTTTTTAGATAGTTATGCCTTATATGGATGAGGCATATAGCTTATCGGTAACGATGTTGCGAATTTGGGCGACTAATTGAGTGTATGTTGAATCAGACAAAACTGGTTCTGCTCCTTGCCGTGAAATCGCTTGAGTCAAATCAATCCATGATTTACACCCGCCATATTCGCGACAATAGGGAATTTCCTGCTCTTGAGGGAGTTTGTAAGTCCGCAGCAGGAGAATATACAGTGGCTGACGCGGTTTCCAATTGAGGCGATCGCTAATAAAGTACTCATTCCAGATATGGAACGGAAGTAAAGCATTGACTATTGACTCATCACTGACTGGGAAAATATCCGTAATTTCAGCCCAACTGCTGATACGGACTGTTTCTGGATGCCAGCCAGGTGTTACGGGAACAACGAGATTAGCATACTCGGGTTTGAGCAAGAAAGGTTGTTGATGTTCAAACGTTGGGTAAAGCAATATTTCCTTGTGGGCAACTTGGAAGTGTCCATTGCGTTCGTGGATACCACCTTTGCGAAGCAGCATAATTGTTTTACCTGTTTCCAAGGCGTTGATAGCAACAGCCCATTCTTTGAGTGCATGATTCGTCATCTAAAAATCTCCGGGAGTGTGGAAACCGTGTGTCTTTAGACCACGGAGGAAACACGGTATTCGCTTCGCTCTCTACGGCTAATTTATTAGCCGTTTAAGTATCCGTGAATACCATTGCCGCCTTGGGATTACTTGATTCGGGGTGCTATTGTATTGCACTTTCAACGAGACAATTACCGTTTCAAATCGTTCACCCTGTACGCACAACGGTTTTGCTCAAAAGAGCCTTCCCTTGCGGGAGTGATGTTAGCCTAGCCAAAGTTATCGGTCGGTACTATCCAAACAGCACTGTCTTACCCCTCGTAAAACTGGTTAACCATTTGGTTCTAGAGCTACAGACTGGCTGCGTATCCGTAGGTAGGAACTTAAACACTTGCCGATAACGTAGTACACAGGGTACTTAAGCGGGTCAGCTATCTAGAGAGGGAGGCACGAAGCCCCGTCTCTTTAGAGCGGGGTGCTGACAGTCAGTTCTTGCATAAGCATCTACTGTAACTCTGATTTAATTTGAAACCAAGACCGATAGACTAGGTCACTGTCTGAGGAAATGAATTAAGGAACAGTTAAGAAGGAATTATGGAAAATTGAAAGCTTGGTAGATTGGATGTGAGAATCACGCCTATTCTCATGGAGACATGGCAAGCTGGTAAAAAAGCATGGATGGGAGTTGAGGATACTGACTCGATTAGCCATAGGAGCAGCATTTGAAGCTAGTATCACAACAATGGACACCGCTGGAGTTTATGGTGACGCGTACTTAAGGCGAATTGTTGCTGAAGCTTTATCTGATGTTTGCCATCAAGTGGAGTTTACCACGAAAGTTTTTGCCAACCATGTTACTGCTACTTACAACGGTTTTCTGTAAGGTGTTCCTTGCCTCACCAATATCTTAAATATCCATTAGATAAGCTTTTATAAGTAAGGGACACCCGAAGATTTGTGGCTTAATCATAAGAATAAGCGCTGTAACAATCGAAAATCAAGAATGTCTCTAAATTTCACGCTTTTAATCGTATTTTTAAATAAAACCTATTGAAGACCGAAGTTTTTAGCATATTTTTTCTTAAAATCAACTGCTTTAAGTTAGTAAAAACAAAGCTGATTCCACAAAAAATGTATTCTCAAGTACAAGCTTGTGGAATATGAGACTATGCTTTAGGCAGAGGAGCAACAAAATTAACAGAGTTAACTTTTAAAGAGAAATATCAACATCAAGTTAAATACTTCTGACCAACAGAGTGAATTAATTGCAGTTCAGAAGTGCCACAACATTTTGTCAAAATTTCTGCAAATTGCGTGGTAGGTTAAAAGTTTTTCAGCTTCAACCTAAGGAGATACAAATGAACGGAAACAACAGCAAAAATTTCTTCCAAACCCTTGCTAGCCTCGTAGGAGTTGCTAGTGCCAGTGCTTTACTCAGTCTCCCAGCATCTGCACTGCCAAATTCCAGCTCTAGAAGCACTGTAATTAGTGAAGCCCCAGAAGGCACCTTATACTCCCAAGCCTCCCAAAGAGGCCCAGGGCAACCCACGGGTGGTTCCACCGGCACAAGCGGGCAATATGGTGGCAGCGGTACCACCGGCGGAAGTACTGGCACAAGCGGGCAATATGGCGGCAGTGGTACCACCGGCGGAAGTACTGGCACAAACGGGCAATATGGTGGCAGCGGTACCACCGGCGGAAGTACTGGCACAAGCGGGCAATATGGTGGCAGCGGTACTACCGGCGGAAGTACTGGCACAAGCGGGCAATATGGCGGCAGCGGTACTACCGGCGGAAGTACTGGCCCAAGCGGGCAATATGGCGGCAGCGGTACTACCGGCGGAAGTACTGGCACAAGCGGGCAATATGGCGGTAGCGGTACTACCGGCGGAAGTACTGGCACAAGCGGGCAATATGGCGGTAGCGGTACTACCGGCGGAAGTACTGGCACAAGCGGGCAATATCAAAATGACGGCACTACCGGAACCCAGCAAAATACAGGTGGTTCCGGCACAACAGGCGGACAAAATACTGGTGGAGGTAGTGGAGGTGTCAGAGGGCTGTGGTAAATTCCCTTAGGATTTCCTAGCTCTACACACACTGGCAAAGTTGTTAAGTGTAGTGCCTCTGATTATTCTTTCCTAGACTACCGAAATTACTCCTGCAAGTACTGGTGAAATTCTACTAGTTATCAGGGGTAATTTTTATCTGAATTACCCTCAAGATAGATGTTTAACAACTTACTAATGTAATTGGATACTAAATAATTTGTTGCAAATTATTTATGAAACTAAAGCAATCAGTCAGGTTGTTTTTTTTAATTGGTGCAGTTGGGTTATGTTCAAGCCCTCAGATATCGTTAGCTTCTGAGCAGACTTTTGATTCTAACAACTCTTTCAATAATTCAGTTACTGTACCGACTAATTATTATCTCGATGATTTACAAAATCAACCTACTTACGATGATTTACAAAATCAACCTACTTACCTAAAGATAAGTCTTAGCCGCCGTCAAGTAACCCTGTATCGAGGGAAAACCGAAATTAAAAGTTATCCGATTGCAGTAGGTCGCCGAGGCTGGCAAACGCCAATTGGCAATTTTCGAGTACGTGAAATGTTAGAAAATCCTACTTGGATACACCCTTTGAAAAAAGGTATAGCTATCCCAGGAGGAGACCCTGAAAATCCTCTTGGTCGCTACTGGATTGGATTTTGGACAAACGGTAAAAATTGGATTGGCTTTCATGGTACCCCTAATCCTGAGTCAGTAGGCAAAGCAGTCTCACACGGTTGTATTCGGATGTACAACAAGGATGTTGAGGAATTATTCTCTCAAGTGAGGATTGGAACACCAGTGACTGTTGTGCAGTAGCATATAGTCCTCGTCAACAACAGCTATCTATCTAGCTCAGTTGCGTAATCTTAAGAAAACATGACTTGTCAGGATTGAAACATGGAAAAGCGACGCTTGGGTACATCGGAAGTGCAAATCACACCTATCCTTATGGGGACTTGGCAAGCTGGTTAAAAAATGTGGGTGGGGGTTGAGGACACTGACTCGATTAAAGCAATACGAGCAGCATTTGAAGCTGGGATCACGACAATTGACACCGCTGAAGTTTATGGTGACGGACACTCGGAACGCATTGTTGCTGAAGCTTTATCTGATGTTCGCGATCAACTGGAGTATGCGACGAAAGTTTTTGCTAACCATCTCAAGTACGATCAAGTGATTTCGGCTTGTGAACGCTCCCTCAAAAACCTCAAAACTGACTACATAGACCTTTACCAAATTCATTGGCCCGCTGGCTCCTTCAATTCTGAAGTTGTCCCTATTGAGGAGACAATGAGCGCTCTTAACCACCTCAAAGAGCAAGGGAAAATTCGGGCTATTGGTGTTTCCAATTTTTCGCGTGTTCAATTGGAAGAAGCATCTCAATACGGACGTATTGATAGCTTACAACCTCCCTATTCTTTGTTCTGGCGGTCTGTAGAAAAGGATGCAATGCCTTATTGTATCGAAAACCAGATTAGCATCATTGCTTATTCACCTTTAGCTCAGGGATTGTTGACAGGGAAATTCGGACCTGGTCACAAATTTGACCCACAAGACAACCGCGCCAAAAATAAGCTGTTTCAGGGAGAAAACTTTGAACGTGCTCAACAAGCTTTAGAAAAACTGCGTCCGATTAGCGATCGCCATCATTGTACCCTTGCTCAGTTAGCCCTGGCATGGCTCATTGCCCAACCACAGGCGAATGCAATAGCTGGTGCGCGTCATCCCGAACAAGCGATCGCAAACGCCCAAGCTGCTTCTGTTCAACTTTCTACAGAGGATCTTCAAGAAATTGATGCCATTGGGCGTATTGTGACTGACCATTTGGACGATGGCTCAGTTATGTGGAATTGGTGATTTAGACAGAGGTGTAGAAAAATTCAAAATTCATCTCTGTACGGCGTTCAAAAAATAATTTTGAATTTTGAATGGATTTACTCCTTATTGAGAAGTTCTACAACTTATTAACTTAGGTTAACAACCGCTTGCAATTCCATATTGAGGTGATAACTTATAGATAAGACACCAAACAAGGCACTACCAAACTGAAAAGGGCAAATGACCCGGTGTCTCCTGTCAGTAGCCCGAGCAAATGTCAGCATAAGTCTGATGATAAGTGGCACAGCGCCCTAGTTGAGAGGCGAAGCCAAATCCCAAAGCGGAAAAACAAATGTATGCTGAGTTTGCTAGTATCTTTGTACACCCTAGTTATTGACCGTTTACATTTTTTAACGATAAAAGCAGTTTGATCACTACGAACCTTTTTAAAAAACCTGGTCACCGTTGACCAGGTTTTCGCGTTTTATATAGGGTTTAGGTTAAGTAAACATGCTTAACTAAACAGTGATGCAACTGCTATGCAGCTAGGGGGTGCAATGTCGGGTTTAGGTCGTATTCGTTGCGGTTGGTTCTTAGGTATTGCGATAGGGAGTGTCAGCGTTTGCAGTGCAAATTGTGCGATTGGGCAAAGCCCACTGCCTTCGGCAATCGCTCAAATTACCCCCGATGGCACTCTACCTAATAATTCCAGTGTCACAAGAGAGAGTAATATTTTCAATATCACTGGTGGAACCTCAGCAGGAAACAATCTGTTCCACAGTTTTGAGCAGTTTTCTGTACCCACTGGGAGTACGGCTTACTTTAATAATGCTGTTGACATTCAAAACATTATTAGTCGGGTGACGGGTAAGTCTATTTCTAATATTGATGGTTTGATTCGAGCCAATGGTACAGCGAACCTGTTTCTGATGAATCCGAATGGAATTATCTTTGGACCGAATGCCAGTTTAAATATTGGCGGCTCGTTTTTGGCGACGAGTGCAAGCAGTTTCAAGTTTCCTGATGGTAGCTTTTTCGGTGCGGTGCCATCATCACAAGATAAACCCCTGTTGACGATAACAGCACCTGTGGGATTAGGTATGGGGAGCAATCCAGGAACGATTCAGGTACAAGGACCAGGGCACGAAATTGTCTATGAGGAGCTAAGCAAGGAAAAACCCCGTCCCAAAATTGACACGACTTTTACGGGATTGCAAGTCAGGGCGGGAAAAACCTTAGCACTTGTAGGAGGGAATGTCTCTGTTGAAGGTGGCGTACTTAGGTCACCAGCAGGACGTATTGAAATTGGCAGTTTTGACAGTAATGGGGTTGTGAATCTTCTACCAGTACAAGAAGGTTGGAAGCTGGGTTATGAAGGCACTCCCAGTTTTAGAGACATCCAGTTTTCTGATAAAGCGTTCGTGAATACCACAGGAAATGGCAGTGGTTCTATTGCAGTTGCAGGTAGGAATATCAATTTCACAGGGCAATCAATTCTATTAGCTGATACGCTTGGTGATAAAAATGGCGGAGAAATTAGCATTGTCGGTGAACAGATAGTTTTCAATCAGTCCAACATCAGCTCTAACACCTTCAGTTCGGGGAATGCCGGACAAATTAAACTGGATGCCAACAACATCAAATTTGAGAATCGGTCTAGTGCGAGCATTCAGACATGGGACAGTGGTGACGCGGGAAATATCAAGATTCGTGCAAATTCTTTGGGGATAAAGGGCAACTCGGGGTTTGTTAGCATAACGACAGAAAATAGCACAGGTAAAGCCGGAGACATCAACATTACTGTCAAAGGTCCATTGATGATTGTCGATACAGGTATAGTTACCAACACCTCTGGCACGGGTAACGCGGGTAAAATTACCATTAATACAAATTCTTTGCAAATTGAACACTCGAATGTCTCTAGCCGTGTGGTGAACGCAGGTAAAGCCGGAGAAATCAACCTTTATGTCGCGGACTCTCTTGCAATCAAACGTACAGACATAACTACGGACACCTCAGGCACGGGTGACGCTGGCAAAATCAATATCTACGCAAATTCTTTTCGGCTTGAAGATGCAGGTGTTGTTAGCCAGACGCGGGAAAATAGCACAGGTAAGGCTGGAGAAATCAACATTAATGTCGCAGATTCTTTGGAGTTACCGTACAGTGGTGGTATAAATACAAATACCAAATCTCCAAGTGATGCTGGAAAAATCAATATTAGTGCAAATTCTTTTCTGCTGGAAAACTCAGCGGTCCTTAGCAATACGGAGGGAAGTAGCACAGGTAAGGCTGGAGAAATCAACATTACTGTCGCAGGTGCATTTACAATCAAAAAGGCAGGTGCCCAAACCAATACCTTCGGTAGTGGTAATGCTGGAGACTTGAAGGTGCGAGCAAAAACTTTAGTTCTTGACAATGGAGGGGGATTGGAAGTTCTAAGTACTGGTAATGGTGACGCTGGTAATTTGACGATTGTGGCAGATACCATTAAGCTTGAGCATGACAGTGCGATTCGTGCAACCACTACCTCTGGTAATGGAGGCGACCTTCAACTAAACGTTGCTAAGTTACTGTTGCTACGTGATGGTAGCAGCATTTCTGCTACTGCAGGTACTGAGAATGCTGGTGGCAATGGTGGCAACATCACCATCAATGTTCCAAAGGGCTTTATTGTTACTGTCAGGGGTGAAAATAGCGACATCACTGCTAATGCGTTTAATGGCAAGGGTGGGAATGTCAGAATCAACGCTAGTGGTATTTTTGGCATCGCTCCACTGAGTCGGCAAGACCTTGAGAAGTTGAACCCTACAGACCCGCGTCAAATTCCGACAAATGACATCACAGCCATTTCCCAGACAAGTCCTACTTTAAACGGTCAGGTAACTATCAACACGCCCAATGTTGACCTCAATCGGGGATTAGTCCAACTGCCAACAAATCTAGTTGATGCCTCACAGCAAATTGACACAAGCTGCAATCCCAACAGCAGGCAAAGAGCTAGTTCGTTTGTGATGACAGGACGTGGCGGATTACCTCCTAACCCCATAACTGAACTCCTTAACAGTGATGCGGTGCTGGTTGATTGGATATCGCTTAAACCAAGCACAGAAAAACGCTCTACTGCATCTGTTACAACCAAACCATCTACACCTATACCAGAACCGATAGTAGAAGCGACTGGGTGGGTGATAAATAAAAACGGAGAAGTGGTTCTTACAGCTAATCCGCCTACCACCACGCCTCATAGTCCTTGGCTAACCCCAGCATCTTGCAGAGCAAGTTAGAAGCCCAAACGGAGTAATATCATGTCCGGCAAATTACCCATAATTACAGAACCCCACCCCTAACCCCTCCCCGCAAGCGGGGAGGGGACGTGAAGCGTAGCTTTACGGGGGACTCGGGGTCCCCTCTGGGGATAGGGGGAGGGGGTTTTCCAGGATTTGTTGGTAATTGAGCGGACATAATAGAATATCAAGCCTCTTACTTACCAAGCTTGATATATAACCATTTGCGATTCAATGAGGTACATCTGTAAGGGCGCAATGCCTTGCGCCTTTACATCGGGTGTACTTCATACAGATGAAAACCGCTATAAGCCTAACCCATAACTGTAGACAAAACCCAATCACCTAACAGACGATTTACCTCATCTGGTACTTCATCATGGGGACAATGACCAGCCCGCAGGAAATGTTCTGTCAGTTGAGGATAGTATTGCCGAAATTTGTTTGAACGTTCTCTAGCATTCACCCAAGGGTCAGCTTCTCCCCACAACAGCAACAGAGGACAAGTTAACTGCTTCAGCAGCACATCAACTTTTTCCCCTTGAGGAGTGCTAAACACAGACGTAAACACATCCAATGCACCTGAGTCGCACGCAGGGCGATAAATTTCTTCTACTAATTGGTCTGTAATCGCGCTTTTGTCAAGATAAACCTTCTCCAAAGTTTGGCGAATAACCCAAGGTTGTTTTATGTATTGGAATAAAAGAAACTGGGCTAAAGGTTGTTGAAAAATCCACTTGACAACATCACCAAGTAGTTTTTGCAGCTGTTCGTTCGCCTTCAAAGGAGGAGGAGGCTCAATTTCAGTTTGTAAAGCTTCTGGTTCAGCTGAAGGCTGGTTTTCGCTAAAAGGACCAGCACTGTTAAGCAATACCAAGCCTGCTGCTGCATCAGGGCGTTGTCCTGCGACACACAAACTGGCATATCCTCCAAGGGAATTGCCTGCTAACACTGCCTTTTGACCAATCACTTCCGTGATAAAGTCGTAAAGTTGGTCGCGCCACAAGTCGCCACTGTATTCCAATTTAGGTTTTGCGGAACGCCCAAATCCTAAAAGGTCAATGGCGAAGACTTCAAAATCGTTACACAGTCCGCTGAGATTCTTGCGCCAGTGGTCTGTGGATGCACCAAACCCATGTACCAATAACAAGGGAGGACGTTGCGTGTGCTTTTCTCCCGCTTGTACGTAATAAATTCTATGCCCTCGCCACTGCCAATATTTACCTGGAATTGGGGTTGTAGAGGGGGCTATTGTTCCCTGCATGATCCGAACAAATGTTAAGTACCTTTTAATAATTGTAACGGAGTCATGAGAGTCATTTGTGGTTCGTATCAGTGAATAATGACTAATGACTCATGACTCATGACAAACGAATGATTACAGGCAAAACCAAACTGCTTGGAGTGATTGGGTATCCGGTGGAACATTCCCTATCGCCAGTGATGCATAATGCTGCGATCGCCGCTTGCGGCACTGGGCAAAGCCCAATCGCCCATTTAGGATTAGATTACGTCTATGTCCCCTGGACCATAGAACCACAGAATTTAGAAATCGCTATTCAAGGCTTTGCCGCTGTCGGTGTAGTTGGCTTTAACGTCACAATTCCTCATAAACAAGCAATTCTACCTTTGCTATCAGAAATTTCACCCATTGCCAAAGCCGTAGGGGCAGTCAATACTATTAGTCGCAAAGATAACAAATGGATTGGCACAAACACTGACGTAGAAGGATTTCTCGCCCCTTTACGAACAACCTATAACCGAGATTGGAGCCAGACGGTAGCCGTGATTTTAGGCAATGGTGGTGCAGCCAGGGCAGTTGTTGCAGGTTGTGCGCAATTGGGTTGTGCCAAGATTTTGGTCATTGGACGCAACGCCCAAAAGTTAGAAGAATTTCGCAAGAGTTGGGACAATTCACTCGAATCGAAAAATTTGCACATCTATCAATGGGATGAACTACCAAAATTAATTCCACAAGCAAACTTGATAGTAAATACAACTCCTATTGGGATGTATCCTAAGGTAGAGGAATCACCTTTGAGTGCAGCGGAAATGGCGAATTTGCCACCGCAAGCGATCGCCTACGATTTGATCTACACCCCTAACCCAACAAAATTTCTCCAACAGGCGCAGCAACTGGGTGTCATTGCGATTGATGGATTGGAAATGCTCGTTCAACAAGGCGCAGCAGCGTTAAAAATCTGGTTGCAACGGGACACTGTTCCTGTTGATGTCATGCGCCAAGCCGTGCGAAAGCACCTCGGTTTAACAAGTTAGAGCATAAGTCTGATGAGGAGGAAGAGGAGTCTGTTCCTCATCAGACTTATGCCGTACCTTATAAATTTTGAATTGATTTGTCCCTCACTCCTCACCCCTGCAGTCTTCGCCAATTAAAGCGATTCCATTCGTATATACCTTGAATTTCAAACTCAGAGCCGTTGTTGAAGCGGATGATGCAGTTGGTACACGAGTCATCACCATTGCTTATTTCATCAACCTTTATGACGATGCAGGAATACCATTCCGGGGGACAAGGACTATTCTCTTGTACCCATTCCCAAAGAGCATTGCAAACTTCAATGCGATCGCCTACCTTCAGCTTGAGGAGATCCTGAGCAGAATACTTCTCAAAATGATATGGCTCAATCCGATTCAACCACTGCAAACCATAGCGATCGCGAATAAATTGTACTGCTCCAGAATGATTTTCTTGCAGCCAGTCGTTCAGTAACTGGGCTTTCCACGAGCGGTTTTCTTCTTCTTGTGCTTTGACGAACTCAAAAAATACTTGCAATTCCTCTTGTGTCAGTTCGTCTAAAGGATTGGCGATATCAGACACAGTAGGATGAGATCCCTTCATTTGCTCTAAGACTTGCAGTAATATCTCTTTCTGCGTATCAGAGAGAGGGCAGCTTGCGACATCACAACGATAAAACGCTGCTTGCAAGGCTACTTTAATCTCATCTGGACTCATAAGTGACGTAGCAATTTAGGGTTTAATATTTAATAATTATTACAAAAGTTAAAAAGAACTTGCCAATACCTTAAGAGTGAATTTCGCTTAACTTGAGGTTGAAAATACTGCTTAGAAGCTTTTCGCCTGTGCTGAGTTAGCCGCAGCCGTTCTGTTGTTACAAATCTCGTTATTTCTTGTTATTTGAGATATGGAAAAGAAAAATCGCCTAGTATCGTTGTTGAATCTCCTGCCTTTAGCTATTAGGAACTTCTTAGAACTCAGTACCCACTACTTAGGACTACTTAAGGTTATTTTGATTTCCTGTGTTATTGGGGTTCTATCGTGGGTGTTGACTCCAAGTGCCGTAGCGCTGACACAGATTAAACTATCTAACATTTCCTATCATGAATGCCCACAAGAACTCGCGCAAGGAGCCGTTACGAGTGGGACAACGATGGCAGCCAACTGCTTTATTGTTACAGGTAAAGCTCAAAATGGCACTAACAAAACGGTCTACGATGCAGATATTTTTGGGCGCATTTATGATGCCAACAATGACTCAGTGATGCAAAACCGTACCCGTCTTGGTTCTATTGACGAAATTCCACCAGGCGACAGTGATTTTGAATTAAGGATTTCTGTCCCTGCAAATCAGCCGTTACCCTTGAAGTTGAAGCAGTTCAAGGCGGCGGGATTTGGCGCTCAAGTTCGTAAATAGTTAGACAAAATAAATTTGTAGAGACGTTTTTCACAAGCGTCTCTACAAAGGTTGCTATATCTTTGGTGTAGACTTAACCAACTAATGGAATGGTACTTAGCGAGGCGAGCAAAGAACTCAATAAGTTGAGTAACAGAAACGCCAAGAGTGGGGAAAAATCAATGCCGCCCAACGGGGGAATGATGGAACGGAACAGATTGAGGTAGGGATCGGTAATCTGGCTCAAAGCAGCAAATGGTTGGTTGTACCAGTTGATACTGGGGAACCATGTCAGGAGGACTCTAATAATCAGTAGAGTGCTATAAATCTGTATGAAAGTACTCAGTGTGGTAATCAGTAGACTCATGGATTGGTTGATTTCCTGTTAAGTGTCAAATGCGGTCTTATCATTAATTTTAAATTAGCCTCTGTCATGGCGGATGCAAGTTCTGCATCTGTTCATGATTGCCACTCTCGCACTTGTCGTTGATATTTGCCACCAGTCCCAAGGTATGTGTTAGCGTCACTCCTCACTGCGCGAGGAACGCTCATGAATGGCTTGCTCGGAATTGCCATTCACATTCCCTAGTTGTTGCCGCACTTCATCAATTGTGGCATTGAGTTGGGCAATTTTATCTTCAAGCGATCGCCGCGCCGTTTCCATTTCCATGTTCTCCTGATCCGAAGCTTTCATCTGACGCCTTTTTGCGGCTTTTTTAGCTTCTACTGAGTTGGTACTCATTTGAGGTTCTTCCTCTGCTGCTTGTTCTGAATCGCGTTTCGTCACTACAAGCGCACCAACAATACCACCAACGACACTACCGAAAATTGCTCCGGCGAAAAAACCGCTCGCGAAACCATCTTTTTGACTCATATTTTTACCGCCTTGAAGAAACGCTGCACCTCTTGGGTTGTTTTTGCTCTTCGATTGCTGTCTTAGCTGCATACTAACTTATGTCCCAAAGATGCGATCGCCCGCATCTCCTAATCCCGGTACAATAAATCCCTGACTGTTGACCGTTTCGTCAATGGCCGCAGTGTAAACTATTAAACCTGGATAAGCATCATTCAGTTTTTGTAAAGCTGGCGGAGATGCTACTACACATACAATCCGCGTCAAAGCTGGAGCAACACCCCGTTGTGTCAATTGTGCCATTGCGTTCATTATCGACCCTCCTGTTGCTAACATCGGATCGGTGACTAACACTCGCGTTTGTGGTTGAAATTTTTCTGGCAATTTGTTGAGGTAACAAGAGGGTTGCAGTGTTTTTTCATCTCGCACCAAGCCAAAATGGTAAATTGACGCCAGAGGTAACACTGTCTGCGCTCCTTCCAGTAATCCCAGCCCAGCCCGTAGAATCGGCACCACCGCCACTGGAACTGTTGGATCTATTAAAGTTGCGCTGCTGTAATCCAAGGGGGTTTGCACTGTTGTCTCTTGAGTTGGCAACCACTCTCTAGCCGCTTCATAAGTCAACCACCGTCCCAACTCAGTCATCGCACTGCGGAATAAAACCGAAGGTGTAGCAGCATCACGGGCAACTGCCAACCAATGCTTAATTAGGGGATGGGGTGGGACATAAACACGCAATTGTAGCGTCATAGCCGGAAATAGGCTTTTCCATATCGTATAACAACTGAAACATAATAATACTTTTTCTTGGATGCGGCTGACCCACAATCACCTTCAAATCCAAAAAATCATTTTGAATTTTTCACTCTCCCAAAGGAATGTGGGGATTGTTAATTTTGAATTTATATTGCGTGAATTCTTAAGGAAGTTTCAATAAAATTAGCACTCTCAAATTTTATTGAAAGTTTATTGAAAAATAATTGCATTAGTATTTGACATTTATTCTCAAGCGAGGTTATATTGTAATTCAGTGTTCTCCTCTCTTTAAGGATCGGCAGACGGGATTGGCCAGCGGTAGCGGGCTTGTCCCTCTTTTTTGTAATCAGTCATTAGTAAGCTGAAAATCCTACAATTTGCACATCATCTTTTAATCAAATTCTTGTGGGGTGGGCTGTTCTGCCCGCCCAAATTGTGCAAACGGCACGGCACAACAGCTTATTAGACAATTGGACTTTGGACAAAAAACAAAATGCAGGACACTGATGTCATCGTCATTGGATCTGGTATTGGCGGCTTGGTAAGCGCGACTCAGTTAGCGGCAAAAGGTGCTAAAGTACTTGTCTTGGAACGTTATCTGATTCCAGGGGGCAGCGCAGGTTACTTTGAACGGCAAGGCTATCGCTTCGATGTTGGGGCGTCGATGATTTTTGGTTTCGGTCAGAACGGTACCACCAACTTACTCACTCGTGCTTTGCAAGCCGTCAACGTAAGTTTAGATGTGATTCCCGATCCAGTGCAGATTCATTATCATCTGCCTAATGGCTTAGACCTGAAAGTTGAGCGAGTATATGAAAAATTTTTGCAAAATCTAACTGGCTATTTCCCCAATCAAAGCCAAGGGATTCGTCGCTTTTATGACGAGTGTTGGAAAGTATTTCATTGTCTCAACAGCATGGACTTGCTGTCGCTTGAAGAACCCCGATATTTAATGCGTGTATTTTTTCAGCATCCTTTAGCGTGCCTTGGTTTAGTGAAGTATCTGCCCCAGAATGCCGGAGATATGGCGCGGCGCTATATTCAAGACCCCGAGTTGTTGAAATTTATTGATATGGAGTGTTATTGCTGGTCGGTGGTACCAGCTGACATGACGCCAATGATTAATGCTGGAATGGTATTTTCCGACAGGCACTATGGAGGAGTCAACTATCCTAAAGGTGGTGTGGGACAAATAGCCCAAAAATTGGTAGAGGGGCTTGTCAAAGCAGGTGGTCAGATCAAGTATCAAGCTAGGGTAACAAAAATTATCATAGAAAATAGGAGATCCGTAGGTGTGCAACTGGCTAATGGTCAAATCTACCGTGCCAAGCGCATCGTTTCCAATGCTACACGCTGGGATACCTTTGGGAAATTACTTAGTCAACAACAAATTCCTATTGCTGAGAAAAGATGGCAGCAACGATATCACAAGTCGCCCAGTTTTCTGAGTTTGCATATGGGAGTGAAGGCAGAAGTTTTGCCCCAAGGGACGGAATGCCATCACATTGTGCTGGAAGATTGGGAGAAGATGGCAGCCCCAGAAGGGACTTTATTCGTGTCTATCCCGACGTTGCTTGATCCAGATTTAGCGCCTAGCGGGTACCATATTATTCACGCCTTCACACCTGAGTGGATTGATGATTGGCAAGGACTCTCTGCGCGGGAGTACCAGGAAAAGAAGCAAGAGGCGGCTAGGCGAATTGTTGACCGCTTGGAGAAGATTTTCCCTGGTTTAAATGCAGGGTTGGATTATCTGGAGGTGGGGACACCACGAACCCATCGCCGCTTTTTAGGTCGTGAGGATGGTACTTACGGACCAATCCCCCGCCACAAATTGCGAGGGTTATTGGGGATGCCGTTTAATAGAACGGCAATTCCAGGGCTTTATTGTGTGGGAGATAGTACATTTCCAGGTCAGGGGTTGAATGCAGTGGCGTTTTCCGGGTTTGCTTGCGCCCATCGCATTGCGGTGGATTTGGGGTTAGAAGCGGTCTGAATCTAGTTTCCACTCATGCTTGAGCAATTCCTGGTACGTCGTTTCCCGAATCATCATCTGCTTATACAGCATCAGCAAAAACTCTTGAGATTGTTCACGGGACATCTGTTGTACTTGGTCGGCAAAGGTTCTAAGGCTAAATTCTTGTTCTAAAGATAATGTAATGGGCGGATTCATCGCAGGCTCCTGTGCCAAACTGGGCGAAAAGTAGAGGGTGAATGCTGGCTATCTTGGAAAGAAGCTAAATACCTAGCTATCCTCAGCAGTCATACACTCATTAAGCAGGAGGGCATTCTCTTTTTTAGCGGTGTAGTGCTTGAGTGTGAACTTATATTAATTAGTATAACAAAATATTTACAAAGTTGAGATGATCGCACCTCAATGCCGAGATACGTCCTGTGCCACAGATACTCAAAATTTCCTGTTCGGAAAAACCAAGCTCGCTCAAGTCATCTCCTCGTAGAAGCGTAGATTTTGATGACATTGCTAAAAGCACGCGGATCACGACACAACGCACTGCACTCTGTTACAATACAGAACTGCGGGATTCGCTCTCAGTCTTGGCGCTTACTGCCTATCTAGCCCTTCAAACCATCCGTCCGCCTAAGACTGATGCCGCCACTGGCGACAGGCCGATGTTATTTCTGGAGTTTTATGTCTTTTTCTACTCTCGGCTTGTCCAATGAAATTATCCGTGCCGTCACCGAGCGAGGGTACACTGAACCCACGCCAATCCAGATGCAGGCGATACCTGCGGTATTGTCGGGTGGTGATCTGCTAGCTGGTGCCCAAACTGGTACTGGAAAGACTGCCAGCTTCACCCTGCCGCTCCTGCATCGCTTGTCGGCCGACAAGAGCGTTAAAGGCACTTATAATGGATGCCCGCCGATCCGAGGGCTGATTCTCACCCCGACTCGTGAACTCGCCGCACAGGTGGAGGAAAGCGTGCGCGAGTACGGCAAGTACCTGAAGCTGAACTCAATGGTCATGTTCGGCGGGGTCAGCATTAGTCAGCAAAAACGGCGTTTGAAGAGCAGCGTGGATATTCTGGTCGCTACCCCAGGACGACTGCTAGACCATGTGCAGCAGGGCACGGTGAACCTGTCGCACATTGAGGTGTTAGTGTTGGATGAAGCTGATCGGATGCTAGACATGGGCTTTATTCATGATATCCGCCGCATTCTCTCGCTTCTGCCCAAACAGCGACAGAACTTGCTATTCTTCGCCACCTTCTCGGACAAAATCAAAGCACTCGCCGCCAGGCTACTCAATCACCCGACGATGATCGAGGTGGCACGCCGCAACGTTACCGCCGACACGGTAGCACAAAAAGTCTACCAGGTAGACCGTGACAAGAAGCGCCAATTACTTGCTCACCTGATTCGGCAAGAAAATTGGTACCAAGTGCTAGTGTTCACTCGCACTAAGTATGGCGCTGACCGTCTGGTTAAGCAATTAATCGAGAACCGCATTCAAGCACTGGCTATCCACGGTAACAAGAGCCAGTCGGCGCGTACCCACGCTCTAGGAAAGTTCAAGAACGGCAGCCTACAGGTACTGGTTGCAACCGACATTGCGGCGCGGGGTCTCGACATCAGCGAACTGCCTCATGTGGTCAACTTCGATCTGCCCAATGTACCGGAGGATTATGTTCATCGTATTGGTCGCACTGGTCGTGCTGGCGCGTCAGGTGAAGCCGTATCGCTCGTGTCCGTCGATGAATACCCGTTGTTGGCAGATATCGAAAAACTCATTGAACAGCGGTTGCCATTAGAAGTGGTCGCTGGCTTTGGAGCTAACCCCGACACCAAGCCCGAACCAATCCCAAATGGACGCCAACAAAAACCCAGAACCGGACGCCACAAGCATCCGGCTCCCTCTACTGCTAAACCGTCACCAGAGACAGTGGCTAAAAAATCGGCAGCGCGAACCGTGGCAGATGGCAACAAGTCCGGTGGTCGTTCGTCCAAATCGCGCCGTTCCGCTAAACGCGATCGCTGATCCATTAGTATTAGCAGGTGAGCTAATTGCTTTTGAGTTAGCTCTAGCCGAAACGCGTAGTTCGCGGATAAGGTTTTTTATGTTTGAATGTTTGGTTTGTAGCATATTTATACACACTACTGTTCCCGATAAACTTAACTTCTGTAAGTGTGAGATTGATAACAAATGTTTGTGAAATCAATCACCGAGGTTTTTGACTTTCAGTAGATCACAAACTTTCGGATATATGAATTGATTTATGTACATGGGCAGATTGACAAAATGTACATATTTTTAACCTGTTAGAAAGGGTATCAGGCAGCTAAGTGCTGTTAAGTTAAACAGTAATATTTAATACTTAGTAACACATTCATGCGAAGCTTGTGTTAAATTAGTATTACTTGCACCGACCAAGTATTGAACAATTGAGAGGAAAACATTATCGCAGTCCAAAATCAACTAATTAATTCGCAAATCAAGTCACGTCAAGTCTTCTTGATTGATCATGAAAGTAACAATCGTGGTCTGATGGATACATCTGAGGCTCTACAGATAGCACAGAGCGTAGAGCTTGACCTAGTTGTAGTCTCCGAAGGCAAAGACGCTCCAGTCGCGAAGATTCTCAACTACGGCAAGCTTCAGTACCAAAAGAAAAAGCGTCAGACACAGAGTGCTAGACCCACAGTCAAGGAAGTTCGGCTTCGTCCTAACGTGGGTGTAGCTGATTACAACTTACGCATCGAGCAAGCAATTGCCTGGTTGAGTAAAGGCGATTCAGTGAAGTTTTCTATTCGTTTACGAGGTCGAGAAAATCAATATCGTGAGCAAGCTGGAGAACTGTTAGAGCGGGTTGTAACTGCTCTGGGCAAAGTAGGTAAAGTCCACTCCTTTGATAAACGCTCACTGATTGCTCAAGTTATTCCTGCCTAAATTAATTTTCCAAAATATCTGGAAGGAGTAATCCGCCAGAAGCCTACACCTACTCGAACAGAGGTGTAGGAGTGTCACTGAATAGATTTGAATAAGATTGGGCAGATTTGAGCAGGCTTAGCCGAACCCTTGAACCCATGTATGGAATGGGAGTAATGTTCAGGCGTGGCTAGGGTAGTTGTATAAATGTGCGCCAAAAACGAGACCCGCAACTACTGAGAGTTGACGGGTTTTTAACTTATTGGAACTAACCTTCTAGACGCCAAAGTGGTTAGTCTAACTTATGCACTTTTTAGAGAAAAAAGGGGCATGATATGCCAATACAGTTCAGTTAAGGATTTTTCCTGGAATTCGCGTTCTTTGTAGAGACGCTTTCATGAGAGCGCGTCTCTATATTGTCTTGCTGATAAGGGTTCTGGTCTTATCACCAACCGTATTGTATGATATGCAATTCACGCATTCGCTCATAAAATGAAAAAATCCAGTACTAGCAAGTAGTCTAGCCCTTAGCAGTATACACTTGTTTTGGCGCGACAACTTAGGAAGAACGCAGCTCACACCACTCGTGTCGCTTAGGTTGACCACCTCAAACAAGCAGAGTGGGAAAAGTGCATAAGTTGAAAACGCTGGCATTTACATATCTAATGCAACTATATGAGATTGGTTATTCTGGGGCGAGGCAGTCACTATGGATGTATCACCAAGATACTGGAAAATTTGCCGAATCAGTGCCAGTCAAAGAGTAGGATACGAATACACTTCCGTACCTCTGGCACAGGAGTTCTTAAACAAACAAATTCGCCATCTTGCTCCTAAAGACACGCAAGCTGTTCTGTTATCGTATTTTCTCGCTAAAAATTCTGCTGTTGATGCCACAACTCGCGCTCATGCGGGACTTTGTTTACGGTGCTATGTTTCTGAACCCATCCTGAGAGCTTGTCAAAAAATTGACAACTTATTCAGTGGTGAAAAGCAGTTTACCTACCAGGATTTGCTGTCTTATGTCCTCAATGACGATGGACGAACTCTCGTTACCATAGACGGGGATGGCAAAACTCAACTGATTGTAGATAACAATGGTGCAACTAGGACAACCGCTTACAAATTCTTTTCTGTCAAAATTTTGCAAACATTTAATGCCGATTCTGACTCTAGCATGAGCTTAGACAATTGGGCATACTTGCAAACCAGACAAAACCCCGAACTAAAAGATTATTTATCAGAATTTGGATTTAAGCATCTTAGCGACTGGGCGCTTCTCAATAGAATTAGACCAAAACAACTCGAACGTTTATCAAAGCGCGATCGCCACCTTGTAGAAGTGTTTCATGCTGTCTATCGCCGTGACAGACTTCAACAAAATTCCAAGGGAGGAAGAAAATGTCCGGATCCATCAAGCCCTCAACTGCAAGAAATGCTCAACGGCTTGCAAAAAAGAGATGTCATTATCAACTCTACAGTGGAGTTGATGAATGAACTCAAACAGGTAGCCACACAGGTCAGACACTATGATATCTGGAGTTATAGAGAACCTTTGGAAATCCAAGATCCTGATACTGGAGGTTATAGCCTTAGAGCAGATTTACCCGGTGACAACCTGGCGGAGGTTGATGTAGAACAGCAGGAGATGTTAGATTTCTTACATGAGCAAGTTAGCTTAGCTTTGACTAGTGCGATAGAACAAGAAATACGCGATCGCATTGCTGCCTTGACAAAAAGCAAAAAGTATAGTATATTCGCTCAACAATTTATTCCTGGTTTGCAGCTCTACTACTGCGAGAATTTATCTCTTAAGGATATTGCTCCTAAGTTGGGAATGACAAGTTGGGATCAAGCGAGACGGATATTGAATCCGGGTGATTTACTCAGCAAGATACGCGCTTCAACAGTCCAACAAATTCTTGACAACGTTCTTAAGAAGGCTGTTGAAAAGGGTTTGACCAAAATGCCTCCGGAACCAGACTATCTTAAAACATTAGCTGAATATATAGAAGCTTTTGCTGATGACGAAATCTTTCAGGAAGCAGCAGAAGAAATCAGAGCTGGAAAGAGCCGTTCAATGGATAGTGCATATGCTCAACAACTTCGCAAATATTTAGATCCACAGACACACGACAAACACATACATCCCCAAACCCTCCTGTTGAAGCGAGGCTAAAGGAATCTTAGACAGAAAACACATACATATAAGGAGTACAATAATGCGCCCTTCCTCGGTTAATTCATCAGACATAAGACTCTCGCTTCCAGAAGTGATTTGGCTAGAACCAGAAGACTTCCATCAAGCAAGAGGTTGTAGCCAACTGGTGATGAGTGAAGCACAACAGTGGCAAACCTATCTAAATACATTGGCAATACTTGGCTGTGAAAAATGGTTAAGTACACGCATAAGCGATCAACCAATCCATCGAGATACCAATGTTATGGGAACTGGTTGTCATCTCAAGGTAGGTGAGTTTAAGATTTGTCCAATTGCTACAGAACACATACTTGATGAAATAGTAAATATCCCAACAGATGCCATTGATCAACCAGAATTGGCACCTCATTTTTATGTTGTCGTTGAGGTGTTAGAAGAGGAAGAACAAGTTATTCTCAGAGGCTTTCTACGTTACGACCAACTGGTTAATTATCGAAACGAATTCAATTTACAAATTCTGGAGGATGGTTATTATCAGCTACCGCTGTCTTTATTTGATGCAGAACTCAATCACCTGTTGTTCTACCACCATTTCTCAGAAGCCTCAGCTATCCCTTTACCTGTACCCTCAACCCAGTCTGCCGCCGTATCAGTTCAAACATATTTGCATAATACCAAAACCAAGTTGGGTCAATGGTTAGAGGGAGTTTTTGAAGAAGGTTGGCAGACGATTGACACGCTGATAAATCCAGAAGCTAATCTAGCTTTAAGTACTAGGATTACACACAAAGGTCCCAAAAAAGCCAAACTCATTGACTTGGGAATGCAACTCGGTCATCAAAGTGTGGCGCTGCTGGTTAATATCACAGAGGAAACCGAGGATAAATTGGGTATTTTGATCCAGTTACATCCTACAGGTGGAGAAAGATATTTGCCGCCTTATCTGAATTTGACTTTGCTGTCTAAAGCAGGAAAAACTCTTCAGCAAGTCACTTCCAGAAGTCAAGATAATTACATTCAACTTAAACCTTTTAAGGGGGAATCAGGAAAACGTTTCAGTGTTGAGGTAAGTTTAGGAGAGGATCTAAAGGTGAAAGAAGACTTTGAACTGTAGTAAAGGGGAAAGAGCGTGGCGAGAAAAAAGCCTGTATTTTTCCGTATTCTAAAATCCATTTTTCAATCCAAAGACTCCCGTAGGGGTTGGATAGCTCAACCCTTACTTGCAGTAATGGTTGCATTTCTCTGCGTGATCATATCACCCGTGTTGACAAAAGCTTCGGCTGTCAATTCTACTGCACAAAACTTAGCAATCAGCCAGGGTAAAACACAAGACCTTGTGCAACAGGGTAAAAAACTCTATGAGGCTGGACAGTTTACTCTTGCGGTTAAAGCCTTGCAACAGGGTGCTGCTGATTTTAGAACTGATGGGGATAGTTTACGGGAAGCTATGACTTTGAGCAATCTCTCCTTAGCTTTTCAGCAACTAGGTTTATGGACTGAAGCAGAAAAGGCGATTCGCAAGGCGATAGCTTCGCTTCACGCTCAAAGTCTCAATTTATTGAAAAATTTAAATAACTCTCAAGAGCGTTCTAAAATTTTGGCACAAGCCCTTGATGTGCGAGGACGGTTACAATTGGCACAGGGACAAGCTGAAGCAGCAGTGACCACTTGGCAAGAAGCTGCTGAGATTTATCAGCAAATAAAAGATAGTGCTGCATTAACTCGTAACCGCATTAACTCGGCTCAAGCGATGCAAGTTTTGGGGCGATACCGTCAGGCAAATAAGATTTTAACTGAGATTTCGCAAACCCTGAAAAACCAACCAGATTCACCGACGAAAGCCGCAGGACTGCTGAGTCTTGGTAACATTCGGCAAGTGGTTGGTGATTTAAAGGAATCCCAGCAAGTTTTAGAGCAAAGTTTAGCACTAGCAAAAGCCACGTCATCGAATCAAGTTGTTAGTGAGGCTCTCTTCAACCTGGGAAATACAGCCCGCCTCCAGCATGACACGAAAACCGCGCTACATTACTACCAGCAAGCTGCAAGTGCATCTGTTGACCCAACCACACGTATTCAAGCATATCTCAATCAACTGAGCCTACTTATTGAGACAAAGCAATTTGCGGATGCATTGGCATTATCTTCCCAAATCCAGCCTGAAATCAACAACTTGCCCCCAAGCCGGATGGCAGTTGACGCCAAAATTAACTTTGCCCAAAGTTTGATGACGCTGGCTAGCATTGATAGGGCGGATGAGCGAGCACTAAAAGCAATGTCCCCCTCATCCCCTTCCCTGCAAACCTCAGCCCAGATACTGGCTACCGCAGTCCAGCAGGCGCAAAGCTTGCAAGACAAGCGAGCAGAATCTTATGCCCTTGGAACTCTTGGGAATTTGTATGAAATCAATCAGCAGTTTAGTGATGCCCAAAAGCTGACAGAGAAAGCTTTGTTTCTCGCCCAAAGTATTCAAGCATCAGATATTGTTTATCAATGGCAATGGCAACAAGGACGTATCCGCAAACAGCAGGGAGATATTAAAGGGGCTATCCCCTACTATTCTGAAGCGTTCAACACTCTGCGGACTCTACGTAGCGATTTAGTTGCAATCAATCCAGACATTCAGTTTTCCTTCCGGGAAACTGTGGAACCCGTGTATCGGGAGTTAGTGGCATTGCTTTTGCAAACAGATAATCGGGAACAGAGGACAGCAAAAGGAAATTCCAATGTCCAATACCTAGATCAAAAGAATGTACGGCAAGCTCGTTTGGTGATGGAATCGCTGCAATTAGCAGAACTAGACAACTTCTTTCGCTCAGCCTGTTTAACTGCTAAGCAGGAACTTGACCCAGTGATTGATAAAAAAGACCAACAAGCAGCAGTTTTGTATCCGATTATTTTACCAGACCGTCTAGATGTTATTCTCAAGTTGCCTAACCAGGACTTGCGCCACTACAAAACTGTCATTGCCGAAGATAAAGTAAAAGGTGTTGTAGAAGACTTAAGGGAATACTTACGCGATGTAACTCGGACTTCTCAGGTGAAGCAGTTGTCCCAACAGATATATGATTGGTTAATCCGACCTGCTGAAGCACAGCTAAGCGAAAGTGGCATCAAAACCTTAGTATTTGTCTTAGATGGGGAGTTGCGGAATCTACCAATGTCCGTTCTGTATGACAAACAACAGCAGAAATATTTGGTGGAAAAGTATGCGATCGCCGTCGCCCCTGGTTTGCAGCTCCTTGATCCCAAACCGTTGCAAAAGGTACGCTTAAATACTTTAACTGCTGGAGTAGCGGCAGAACGCTCTATCGAAAACCGCAAGTTTCCTTCACTAAATAACGT
This sequence comes from Scytonema sp. PRP1, assembly GCF_036697665.2. Taxonomy (NCBI): domain Bacteria; kingdom Bacillati; phylum Cyanobacteriota; class Cyanophyceae; order Nostocales; family Scytonemataceae; genus Scytonema; species Scytonema sp. PRP1. Next base: position 33,444 of record NZ_JBAHYJ020000014.1, read on the forward strand.
GCCACGGGAATTGCAAGAAATCAAGTCTGAGGTACCTAGGAGTCAAGAACTGTTAAATCAGCAGTTTACCGAAACCAACCTGCAAAACCAATTGCAATCAGCTTCCTTTTCAGTAGTTCATCTAGCAACTCACGGCGAGTTTAGTTCCGATCCAGAAAAAACCTTTATTGTCACCTGGGATGAACTCCTGAAGGTGAAGGAATTTGATAAATTACTGCGAGTCAGCGACACGGGTAAGTCTAACAATTCTAACACTAACAATATACAATTACTTGTTCTGAGTGCTTGCAAAACTGCTGTTGGAGACAAGCGAGCAGCTTTAGGACTAGCTGGAGTTGCTGTGCGGGCGGGCGCACGCAGTACAGTGGCAACATTGTGGTCTGTAGACGATGAGTCTACCGCCAATTTGATGAGTAAGTTTTATCAAGAGTTAAAAGCTGGAGTCAATAAAGCCGAAGCACTCCAGCATGCCCAACTCACTGTTTTTGCTCAGCAGAAAAATCCATATTTTTGGGCACCGTTTGTGTTAGTCGGGAATTGGCTTTGACCAACAGAAGAATTCAGGAGTTGCAAGAAGCAGGAGTCAATCAGGAACTATGAGGAGTCACGGTGAGTGCAGTAGGGGGCTAAGGGTATAGCGATCGCCATCCACTACCCACCCCTGGACTTCTACAATCTCCCGCTTGATTGTTCTTGACATAATCTGCGTTACTTTTGGGGATTGTAACGTTGCACAATCGGTGCTTCAGCTAGTTCTTCCAAGCCAACAGCTTTAAACAAGTTAGTCCAGTCTTCCGCCAACACGCGCTCATTTGGATTGCTGCTGCGGAGGTTAGCTAAATTTGTTACGGCATCGTACCAAAGATTATTAGCAGCATAAACCTTATACTCCTCTGATTTTGCAGTCTTTAACTGTTGCTCAAGCTGAGGAGTTAGTGCCACCCGTTGCAGCCATGCGTCCACAAAAAAATAGTCCGGTTTGTTTTGTGGATTACCACAATAAACTCGGAAGAACCAGTGATACTTTAAGTTTTGCTTGAGAGCATATTGTGAACTTGAGGGTAGGCTAATGCCTATAATACCAGCCTTTCCTGGCAATGTCAGAGAGTTTCGGTATAAATCATTACCCTGTTCATCCTGCAACACAAACTCTCCAAAACGTGAGTTTGTGGGTAATTCAGGAACATAAACCCAAAAGGTTGGATACTCAGCTACTGTGGATGCGAAGAAAGATTTGTTGTTACTTTCCTCACCAGGTACTAAAGCAGTAATAGGTGTTTTCAGATCTGGACATCCATCACGACGGCTTGTCCCTCCTCGCCGACGACCTTTAGGATCGCCGTTATCAGGAAATTTCTGGGCAAGAAGGTTTGATGTGTGAGTGACTCTGTTGCGGAAAGATTGTACTGGATTTGCCTGAACTTTTATTGGATCACTCACAAGCCCAATCACTAGCAAAAGGATAGCGCAAGCTAGTTTATGGTGTCTTTGAGGCAACTTATTTTTGCTCATATTTAGTTCCAACATTTTTTGCTGTTGCTCGCATGCTGCTTTGGTAGTATCTTCAACACAACCGCACAAGATACCAATGCCAATGTTGGGGGAACGAGTGGAATCCACCCTGCTTGTGTAAATATACCAAAGCAGATACTAAAAAGTATCAATAGCGCTGTTACAATAGCTAATCCTATATGAAGTGGCTGTAGAATTCGCCAAGATAGAATCCCTCCCAGTAATGCCCAACCCCATATCCACAGCGCTTCCACCCATCCAGACCACCACCACATCAAAGGTCTACCATCCAAAACAGCACTCAGAATATGGCTCACCATGTGCGCTTGTAGAAATACGCCTGAAATTTGCTTTTCTTTATCCGGTGCTTTTGCAGTGTATGGAGTTTCCCAATCATCAGGAGAACTGGGGGCGGTCACGCCAATGAGGACGATTCGGTTTTTCACCGACTTCTGCAATAACTCAGGAACAATATCATCATTGAGAATTTCTTTAAGAGAGACTGTTTGGGCAATATTGGCAAGAGAGGGTACAGAACGATAATTGAGCAGAATTTGATATCCTGAGGCATCGACTCCCTGGTAGCCGCTTGTATGGGATTGTAAGCGCTTAAAAACAGTGTTGCCAATTTGCAAGTTTTTCTCTTGATTAATGTCCCAGTTTATACCTCTATCTTTCAAGTATTGCTGTGCTAGCTGAAAGCTGAAAGCATATTCTGCTGCACAAGGAGATTGCACAGGAGGAGTTAATTGCACAGCTTGGCGACGAAGAACACGGTCTGCGTCAGCTACAAAATCACTAAAAGCGAGACGTTCTTTTGAGACTTCAGGAGGGGGAGGCACACCATCAGGTGCGCCATCATTAGGAGCAGAAACTTTGCACACTGTAAATATTCGCTTGTCTTGCTGCAAGACTTCGCCTAACTGTGGATAATTGGGATCAACAGGGAAATCACGATAAATATCTAAACCAATAGTTGCTGGTTGGTACTTCTCCAATTTTTGTAACACTTGACTCAGTGCTTGGTCTGATAGCGACCAACGCATATTCATCTTCTTCTGAATCTGATACTGAATATCCGCTTCATTAAGAGTGACGATTAATAAACGCTGATCTGGCTTTTCATCTGCTGCTCGCAGTTGCATTAAATGATCATAAGAATGCAGTTCCCAAGGTTGTAGCATCCCTAAATGGCGCACTCCCATGATACTAGCAGCTACCAACACACTTGCTAATAGTATTGGGAGACGACGGGTGGCGGCGACGCCTAAGCGATGTCTAACGAATTGGTTTTGCTTTGCTGTTCTCGAAAGAGTATGGTTTCCAAAGTAACGAGCAGTGGGTTGTTTGGTTACGGAACCCGCCATTAAAGAGCTTACCTTGTATACAGGTTCAGTCCATCGCTCTGTATGCCAGACCATCGGCAATTCCCCAGGATTTTGGCAAATTACTGGTAACCAAGTCGCACAAGGATATTCTCCTTCCAATCCTTGCAGTCTTTCTCGTGCAGAACGTAATGCAGTGTATAAAGACTGTCCCCGAGAAAATTCCGCGAGAAAATGCTTTAAAAATTCTTGAGCGACGACGTTTGGTACTGGCTCACGCATGACAATGACTTGCCCAATGTGCAACTCCTGGAGCTGCTGCGCCAACCCCAACCCATCACAAGAGTTGAAAATTGCCAAACATAATCCACGACTGATAGCTTGCTTGAGACCATACTTCAGTTGGTCAAGGGTAATGGTGTCTTTTTGATTGAGTTGCAGCCTACCTTTTTCTTGAGTGCAGCTATGACCACCAAAAAAGAGAATATCCCAACTTTGTTGCCAAAGCTGGTCATTGAGATTGCCTAGCTTCGGCTCTACTAAAAACTGAATTTCTGCATCAGTTGATAATTGTTCTAAAAAAATCCTATCTTGGCTAATATCAATTTCTTGATTATTTCCCAATATTGCTAGTATTCTAATTTTACTTTTTTTTTGTTGAGGCAATTTATGTGGTTGTTTATACTCAGACGCACTTAAGCCAACTTCTGCATGAGGATAATCATCAAAGAAACTCCACAAATGCCAAGGTAATCGCCGCAACAAATTGTCGTTGGTTTCAATAATGAAGCGAATTTCTTCAGATGGTTTTAAATGTGTACGTAATTGCTGGTCAATTTTGCGAAATTCTGCGGAATTAAGCCACAAATTGATCGACTCGTAAAGTTGCTCGCATAAATCCTTAAGATCTACTTCAGAAACATTAGTGACGTAAGCGTCTTCGATTTCAAAAGTATCGTCACTTTCTTCAGTTTCTTCTACACCAACTCGTAAACATGGACGATGAAAAAAAGCCGAATAAAGTGACTGCCAATTGCGGTAGAGTTTTAGAAGTTCTGGTGCAGACGGTAAGCTAGCAGTAAATTTCGTTTGATAGGGATTTTCTGCTGACCCGATATATGCTGTGACACCAGGAAAGCCTTCGTGTAGATTTCCCTGACCCAAGCTTAAAACTATCAACCTATTCATAAGCGTCTTAGGTGTCTGATTCAAAGAGTGGTCAGATGATAATTTTCTTAAAGTTAATTGATTAAACTTATCTTAAGGCTTTAATATGCGTTAATCAAAAAATGCATCACAAAAAAATAATTTTTACTTTATAAAATTACTTTATAAAAAATGACCTCTTTTAGTCAAATCTCAAAATATTCTACAACAGATTTAACAAGAACGCGATGCACCCAGATATTAAAGAATAAAGGCTGTTATTACAGAAATAGCTCTGTTGACACCTTAGTATAAACCTTGGAAAGCATCGCCGCCAAACTAACCTACAAAAAAGTCAGAATATTGGTAGTTTTGGGCAATAGCCAAGAAGCTGATTTGGAGATAGAAACCAACTTTTTCAATAGCTAAAAATGCACAATTAGTTGATATTGTCAAGGCAAACTGTTATGAATTCAACACGCAGCTTTGGAAGCCGATACGCTGAGATACTCTGTTTTTGGCTGGTCAGAGTCAAACTTCTTAGGACTCACGCACTGTACAAATAAAGGATTATGTGGATTAACTAAACTGCAAACTTCACGGGTTTTTGTTCAAAAAATTTACAAAACCCTCTCCACTTCCTCACTTTTTATACATATGATTAAGAGAAAGATTGTAATTGAGATGAAGTCATGCATCTGAACAATAGTTAAAAGTCAAGATTTGACTCAATTCACATAATCATTTTGTGACAATGCGTAAGTTCTAATTCTGTCGTTTCCGATACCTATTCAATAGGACTCAATACGGTTATCGGGAGAACTGCATAAGGGATTTCCAAGAAATAAATTATCCTCAATTGTGGGGGAAGCTACTGCGTTGGGGAGCCAGTGCGCGCGGTCTTGGGGGAAACCCCCATGAGCGATTGGCGTCCGGTGCCGACAGCCGTGCAAGTGGCGTTGAGCAGGAAAGCCCGCCCTGAATACAAAGGACGGGTGGGGACACCCATCCCACAAGAAAATTTGGGATATTTTTTGATTTAGAAGTCCCTAAGCTCGTGCAGAGTGGCAACTATTTACCTTAATGAATTCTATTCTTGTCAGAGTGTGTCTTTATGAGGGTGTCTTTCAACAGGAATGATAGGCTATTAAAGAAATTCTTCTCAAAGACAGTAGGCTGGGTTGTGATTCCGAAACTAAACTCAAAATTTTATAAATTTTATCTTTAGTGTAAAGATACGAAAAAGAAGAAACTGAATTTGTAGAAATGAGGGTACTTGCCAAACTAAAAAAGATGTCTGATTTATGAGTAAATCAGTTGTTATCAGCCTAGGAAGTGGGGATTTAAACAACGGATTTCCAAATGTTACTGCTAGGTTATGGTCATCAGGAAACTCTTTTCCAGAGCAATTTATTGGTAGCTTACCTGCAGCACCATCTTTAGTTGAACTCTGTCAAAATTGGCAGTTAAATTACAAAAATGTTTGTGGTCGCCAACATTTGCGTTCTCTATTGGTGGAAGATGATGATGATCTGGAAATTGACGAAGGCGGCATAACTAATGTCTCTGTTGTCAGTTTTCATGAGGTGTGCCAAAAACTACAAGAAGATATTAATCATTGGCTCAAATCTTTTGAGTTTATCAATATAGAAAGACAACTGCGATCGCAACTAAATCCAGCCGAAGAAATTCGAGTCATTATTGAAACCAACAATGACTTGCTACGGCGATTACCTTGGCATCGTTGGGACTTCTTCAATGATTATCCCCAGGCAGAAATGGCACTTTCCCAACCCGAGTATAAGCGCCGGGAACCAAACAAGTCAAAATTACCTAGAAAGAAAGTGAGAATCTTAGCGGTTCTGGGTAATAGCCAAGGGATTGATTTGGAGAGAGAAATCAGATTTCTTGATAGTTTATTAGATGCAGAAATAGTTTTTCTTGTCAATCCTTCTCGTCAGGAATTTAACACTGTTCTTTGGCAAAACCCCGGCTGGGACATGTTCTTTTTTGCGGGTCATAGTCAAACCGAGGGTGAAACAGGTAGAATTTATATTAATGATAATAAGACCAACAATAGTTTAACAATTGGACAGTTAGAAGAAGCTCTTAAAGCAGCAATTGACAATGGTTTACAACTAGCAATTTTCAATTCCTGTGATGGACTGGGATTGGCGAGTGCGCTGGAAAAATTAAATATTCCGACGGTGATTGTGATGCGTGAGCCAGTGCCGAATCTAGTGGCACAGGAATTTTTTAAGCATTTTTTAGCAGCTTTTGCAGTTGAACGACGTTCTTTATATTTAGCAGTACAGCAAGCACGCAGAAAGTTACAAGGTTTGGAAGATGACTTTCCGGGTGCATCTTGGTTGCCTGTCATTTGTCAAAATCCGGCAGTAGAACCGCCGAGTTGGCTAAACTTAGGCGGAGTCCCTCCATGCCCGTATCGCGGTTTATTTGCGTTTGGTGAGGAAGATGCTGACCTATTTTTTGGGCGGGAGCAGTTCACACAGAACTTGGTGACGGCGACCAAAAGAAAGCCGTTGGTAGCGGTGGTCGGTTCTAGTGGAAGTGGGAAGTCGAGTGTGGTGTTTGCTGGGTTGGTTCCTCAGTTGCGCCAAGATCCAAATCTTAAGTGGCAGATTGTCTCGTTTCGTCCGGGTAATAATCCGTTTGAGGCGTTGGCAGCTGCGTTAACTTCTAGTATTGGCGAAGGTTTATCCCTTCCATGTCGGCAAGGAGAGAACCTAAATAAATATATAAATCAAATAAATCAAAATTCAAAATTAAATGCTCGCCGCCTGATTGAATTAGAACTGGAAATCGCACTGCGACAAGATAATAAAGCCTTATACAAAATTATCGAAAGCTTTGTCCAGCAAAACCCCAAACTCGTCTGGTCTTAATAGCTGACCAATTTGAAGAACTCTATACTCTTTGCCCAGAAGAAGAACGCCAAGGTGTGTTAGATGCATTACTGAATGCAGTCAGGTTAGCTCCGGCATTTACCCTAGTCCTGACTCTGCGAGCGGACTTTTACGGACATGCCCTTTCTTACCGCCCCTTTAGCGATGCATTGCAAGGAGCAGTCCTGAATCTCGGACCAATGAGCCGTGAGGAATTGCAAGCAGCTATTGAACAGCCTGCAACACAAATGCAGGTGAGACTAGAGAAGGGGTTGACAAATAAACTAATTCATGCAGATGATGGTCAGTCAGGACGTTTACCGTTGCTGGAGTTTGCTTTAACACAACTTTGGTCAAAACAGACAGATGGATGGCTAACTCATGAAGGCTACGAGGAGATTGGGGGCGTTGAGGAGGCTTTGGCTATTCACGCCGAAGCAGTGTATGCCCAGCTTTCTGAGGTAGACCGAAGTCGGGCGCAGCGAGTGTTTATGCAATTAGTGCGTTTAGGGGAAGGAGTTGAACCTACCCGGAGGTTGGCGGCTTTTGATCAGGTAAAGCCAGAAAACTGGGATTTGGTGATGCGCTTAGCTGATGCACGTCTTGTGGTAACTAACCGCAACGAGTCATCGAGTGAAGAAACGGTGGAAATCGTCCATGAGGCGCTCATTAGAAGCTGGGGACGCTTAGAGCGGTGGATACAAGTTGATGGTGAATTTCGCTATTGGCAAGAGCAGTTGCGATCGCTCATTCGTCAATGGGAAAGTAGCGGTAAAGATGAAGGAGCACTGTTGCGAGGAAAGCCACTCTCAGATGCAGAATATTGGCAGCAAAAACGCCAAGATGAACTGAGTTCTGCTGAGAAAAGTTTTATTGAGTTTTCTTTGGCATTGCGGGATAACGAGATAAATAAGCAGAAGCGTAGACGCCAACTTACTATTTTAGGACTCACAGGTGGCTTAGTGGGAGCTTTGATCCTGGCTGGGGTAGCTTGGTGGCAATCACATAAAGCAAGCATCAGCGAGATTCAAGCTGTGACCAAATCTTCTGAAGCATTGTTTGCCTCGAATAACACATTAGATGCGCTCATACAAGCAATTACAGCGAAGGAGAAACTAAAAACAGTAGGTGGGGTAGATGCAAATATCCAGGATCGGGTTGAATCAGTGCTAAAACAGGCAATTTATACGGTAGTTGAACATAATCGGCTCATAGGGCATAGCGAAAAAGTTAACGCAGTCGCCTTCAGCCCCAATGGTCAGCTCATTGCTACAGCGAGTGACGACAACACGGTGAAACTCTGGAAGTCCGATGGCACCTTGCTTACCACTCTAAAGGGACATAGTGATGTAGTTAACGGAGTCGCGTTCAGCCCTCAAGGTAATATGATAGCCACAGCAAGTGGAGATCAGACAGTCAAACTCTGGAAGCTTGATGGTACTTTGCTTACTACACTAAACGGACATAGTGATGTAGTTAACGCAGTTGCGTTCAGTCCTCAAGGTAACATCATAGCCACAGCAAGTAGTGACACAACAGTCAAACTCTGGAGAGCTAGCGATGGCACCTTGCTTACTACTCTAAAGGGACATAGCGATCTAGTGAGTGCAGTCACTTTTAGCCCTGTTGGCGTAGCGTCCCCGCAGGGGTTTGGTCAACTGATTGCTACAGCAAGTAGAGACAAGACCATCAAACTTTGGAAGCAAGATGGCACCTTGCTTACTACTCTAAAGGGACATAGCGATGTAGTGAGTGCTGTAGCTTTTAGTCCTGATGGTCAGATGCTTGCTACAGCTTCTTGGGACAAGACAGTCAAACTGTGGAAGCGTGATGGCACCTTGCTCACCACCCTCAATAACCCTAGCGGTAAGGTTTACGGATTAGCGTTCAGTCCTGAGGGTGATACAATCGCCTTGGCTGGGTGGGACAGAACAATAAAACTTTGGAGGTGGCGTGATCGCACTTTGCTGACTACCCTTAATGGACATAGCGATACTGTTTGGGGAGTAGCATTCAGCCCCGACGGTAAGACAATTGCTTCTGCAAGTAGCGATAACACGGTGAAACTCTGGAAGCGGGATAATATCTTGCTGACTACCCTTAATGGTCATAGTGGTCCAGTTTACGGAGTTGCGTTCAGCCCTGAAGGTGAGATAATTGCCACAGCAGGTGACGACAACACGGTGAAACTCTGGAGAGCCAGCAACGGCACTTTGCTGAAGACTCTAAAGGGACATAATGCCCGGGTTTGGGCAGTAACATTCAGTCCTGACGGTCAGACAATTGCTTCAGCAAGTGGGGACAAGACAATCAAACTCTGGAAACGAGATGGCACTTTGTTGACTACCCTTAATGGACATAGTCGTCAGGTTAACGCAGTTGCATTTAGCCCTCAAGGTAATATCATTGCCTCAGCAAGTGACGACTACACGGTACAACTCCACAAGCCAGATGGCACTTTGCTAACTACCTTGACACATGATAATGAAGTTTGGGGAGTCGCGTTGAGTCCTGTTGGCGTAGCGTCCCCGCAGGGGTTTAGTCAGATAATTGCTTCGGTAAGCCGGGATAAGACGCTGAAGCTTTGGAAGCAAGATGGCACCTTGCTGACCACCCTTAAAGGTCACAATGGCGGAGTTGGGGGAGTCGCGTTCAGCCCTGTTGGCGTAGCGTCCCCGCAGGGGTTTGGTCAGACAATTGCCACAGGGAGTCAAGACAAGACAGTCAAACTGTGGAAGGGTGATGGCACTTTGCTGACTACCCTTCCTGCGGAACGCGAAGCGAACAAGGGTCACTATGGCGCGGTTTGGGAAGTAGCGTTCAGTCCTGACGGCAAAATGATTGCTTCAGCAAGTGACGACAAGACTGTGAAACTCTGGAAACGAGATGGTGAGTCAGCGCTGCAGGAGGGTATCCCTCCGCAGGCGACTGGCGAACCCCGAAGGGGCACTTTGCTGACTACCCTCAACGGTCACAATGGCACGGTTTGGAGAGTGGCTTTCAGTCCTGATGGTAAGACAATTGCTTCGACAAGTGACGATAGTACAGTGATTCTGTGGAATCTGGATCCTGTACTAGATACAGATAAACTAGTGAACTACGCTTGTGATTGGGTTAAGGATTATTTGAGAACAAATGCACAGCACAAGCAGAGCGTTAGCGGATATTCTGTGCAGGAGGCGAGTCGTTTCTGTAGTGGGATTAAACCTCAATAGCTTCAAGCAACATAATTGCATGTTTCCCATTTTTATTTCTTAAATAGACATCTTTTGGAAAACAATGTAGAGACGTTCCATGGAACGTCTCTACAAGGGTTGCAGACAACGCACAATTAATTTCTGGAGATGTCTAATGCATAAGTTAGTTTTGCTTACACCTATATAAAGAGTGTAGAGGCAAAGCTCAGAGAGCTTAACTGACCTTCAGTTTTTCAGCTAAAGCTTCGTTCTATATCATCAAACTTTTGTCAATGCGTAAATCCTACGCATTGGTTCCACTTTGAATGATCTTTTTGTCTAACTTTCTTTGGAGAAAAATATGACTTTATTCGTTGGTAATCTTTTTTTTCAGGTCACTGAGGCAAATTTAAGGGAACTTTTGAGAAAATTTGCTAAAGCCGGAAAAATTGACATTTTTTCTGCAGCCGGTTTTGCAACAGTAGCAATCGAAGGCGAAGCAAATGAAGAGCGTGCTGTTCAAGAACTCAATGGCGTGGAACAGTTTGGGCAGAAACTTAAACTCTTTAAGTCAGCCCCAGTTCAGCCATCAGACAACCAACGCGATGGAGAGAGGAGACCGCTGATACTTCAAGCAAAAGACGAAGGACCAACTCAATCGCCCCGGCCCAAGCCGAAGCCGAAGCCCCGTCCTCCAAAGGCTGGCTTGATAAGCACATGATTATCTGAAAACTAATTCCAAGATTAATCGGAATATAAGCGTTACTCCTCTGTAGCAGGCTCGCACCTTTCTAATTGATTAGGGTTGGTATTCCAATTTGATTTTACTTGCTGCTCTCGTAGCCTTTTCGCGAGCCTCTTGAATATGACTTCCTTTAGCCAAAGCGACTCCCATTCGGCGATAAGGATGGGCATTAAGTTTACCAAATAGCCTAATGTCCACATCTTTTTCTGAAAGTGCCTCGGCTACACCTGTGTATGCTATGGAATCTGATTTTTCTGAGGCTAAAATGACAGCACTGGCGGAAAAACCCAACTGTTCTATATGAGGAATAGGCAACCCTAAAATCGCTCTTAAATGCAGTTCAAATTCGTTAAGATTTTGCGAGATTAATGTCACCATTCCCGTATCATGTGGTCTGGGGGAAAGCTCTGAAAAAATCACTTCGTCTTTGGTAACAAAAAACTCCACACCAAAAATTCCTGCTCCTCCCAAAGCATCGGTAACTTTTTTTGCTATTTCCTGCGCTTCGACTATCATTTTTTCAGAAATTTCTGCTGGTTGCCAAGATTCTTGATAATCTCCTCTTTCTTGGCGATGACCAATAGGAGAACAGAAAATTGTTGGTGCATTCCACTGCTTAATTATCAGTAAAGTAATTTCAATTTCAAAATTGATAAATTCTTCGACAATCACCTTTTGACTGTCACCTCTGGAATTGGCGATCGCATAATTCCAAGCCTTCTCAACTTCACTCTTTTCTTTAACTACAGACTGCCCTTTTCCAGAAGATGACATCACAGGTTTCACGACATTGGGAAACCCAACTTCATCAGAAACAGCAATCAACTCTTCTAACGTTGTCGCATAACCATATTGAGCAGTGCGGATGCCCAACTCATGATGTGCCAGTTCCCTAATTCTATCCCGGTTCATTGTATAGTTAGTCGCTGCCGCCGTTGGGATGACTGTAATGCCTCGCTGCTCAAATTCCAAAAGTTTTTCTGTTCTAATTGCTTCAATTTCTGGTATAATAAAATCAGGTTGATATTGGCTCACAACCGCTTCCAAATCATCAGCACTCAGCATCGAAATCACTTCTGAACAATCAGCAACTTGCATCGCCGGAGCATTCGCATAGCGGTCAACAGCAATCACATAATTACCAAGCCGTTTCGCTGCGATTACAAATTCTTTGCCGAGTTCTCCCGAACCTAATAGCATCAACTTTTGGGGTAGCTTAATCGAATCACTCATTAATCTCTTAATTTCCATTTATATACAACAAGAATCTCTATTTTTCTGTGCGCTGTGGTTATTTATAGTACTTCTCATTGGGAGCATCCCAAATGTGTAAATTTATTTGATTTTGTAGTGCGGGCTTCCAGCGCGTTTCGGTAATAATGTAGGAATCAAGATGCTTCCATTACCATCTTTTGTGCAAAATTGGGATGTTCCCTTCTCATTTAAATGAAATAAAGATTTATCTGTGTCCATCTGTGGTTCATTATTTCTTTGGTGTACCTTACAAAGGTTGCAAACCGCTATATTTTAATTCTCAAGTAAAAGACTAAACCTACCGCCGCGAAGTCGTAAATCTTGACGCTGACTTTTTGTCAACCCAACTCCTTCTCCAAACTCGCACTCCTCTACAAGAGTATTTAACCACATAGTCTCATTAAGAGTAGCACCAGTCAAATTTGCATTTCTCAAGTCTGCGTTGCTAAAATTGGCAAATATAACGTCTGCATTTACTAAACTGGTTCCTTGTAGGTTTGCACCTAATAAATTACCACGGATAAAATTGACTTCATCTAAAATCAAGCCAGATAAATCTGCTCCTATTAAATTAGGGAACTTTAGCTGGCTAGGATTTTGGAGAAACCGCATAATGCATGCTATGTTTGCTTCATTGAGGCACATCTTGGTTAAAAAATCATAGCGGGCTATGCCAAGTTGCTTGAGAATTTCTAGACGTTGTTGAGGACTTTGTTCTAAAAACTGAATAGCCCTGCTACGGAGATTTTGAGTAGAAGTATTTAGCATAATCATCAGATTGTGGTGATGCTATTAATTTTTAAAATCTTTTTCGCTAATTCTTTTGTGTAACTGCTGAAAAGCTTTGTTATTATCAGTATTATATTAGTAAAATATGCTACAAAAAACTTATGTTGCCAATGATGTAACAATTTTATCCGGGTAATAGTAAGTACCATTTGTAAACTTAGGCAGTTACAGCCTTTGTCACCAAAGCAAGCATGAAAAAGACAATTATACCGTACAAAATCAAAGGAAGTATATTAACAATAACAATATTGTTTGTCGTTATTTCACTGTTCTTGAGCAGCTTCTTAGGTAAGATTGTCAGAGTCAAATTTGTAGAGATTGATTTTGTACTTGAAAAATTAGAAGCTCAAAGCAAAGCACAGGCAGAGAATCCTTATGCTATTCCTAAAGTTGATGTACAAAGGCGGTTAGGTTCTGATATCAGACCTGATTTTAGATGCCTATTTTGGGCTACAACTGAAGTCGGTAGAGGCTGGACTAACGATTCTAATGATCGTGATTTTTTTATAGATTATTATATACCTCCAGATAAACAAGCAATGATTTGTACAACGCCAGCCCTTGCGGCTGCACTCATTGCTAAGCGTACTAAACCGCTTTTATATAAGGTTTACCCAACAGAATATGGCTTTCGTGTTCGCATTGTCGAAGGTCTTTCAAAAGTGAGAGAACCCTGTAAAGATTGGACAGGGAATGCTGATTGTGCAAATTCTATATTGTCGCGACAGGCAATTATTAGGTATGAACCGTAAACAATAGTAAATTCAGCTTTCTTTCTACTGTGCTGCATGAAAAGCCATTTGCCAAAAATCTTTCTCGAATTTTGCTACCCTTAAAAAAGCCTCTTCAGCTTGCTTTTGAACAGTTGCTGATGCCGTTTGCAACACCTCATCAGCTTGCTGTTCCAAAAGTTTCACATATTCAGTAAAACCGCGATTTCCCCATCTGTCTGCAAATTCGATGTATGGTTTAGGCATGACTCCAGGCAACTGCCAACCTTGATTGTAAGCAAATTCAATTGCCCAAAATGTACTTGCTTGCACTGGATAAGGCATTGTAGCAAGGCTCTGCATATATTCACAATATTCTATGCAGGTAGGTTGTTTTGCTGTATCTAAATTAAGCTGTCGTTGGGCTGCTTTTTCCTTAAACCAATTGAGTTCATCTTTGAGTGCTGTCAGTCCCCCCAAAATGACATCAAAATGGTGTGGAGGCGCGCTTGCCAACGTCCGTCCCACCATTCGTGTAAAATCGACGACGAACAGATAATCTTGCACCAGCCATGTGTTAAATTGCTGGGGCTGAATGGTGCCTAATTTGCACTGTTCAAGGAAGGGATGTACGGTAGCTTCGTGCCAAGCTTGAGCATGATTTTGTAAAAGTTGTTTGCAAGTCAAGGTCATCGTGTTAGCCAGCCCGATAGACTAAGATTCAATCTCAGCCAATTCTAACCAACGTTCAGTCGCCACATCTATTGCTTCCTTAAGGGTTTCCACCTGTTCGTAGAGTTTTTGTACTTGCGTGTAGTTACCAGGAGGAACATTCACCAATGCTTTCTCCGCTTCTGCTTTTTCGGCTTCCATTTGGGCAATTTTCCCTTCCAACTGCTCAAATTCTCGTTTTTGCCAATTAGATAACCCGCGCCGCTTTTTAGTTTCGTTTTCTTTAGGTAAAGATGTTGTATGCAACGTCTCTACATTTTTCGCCTTTTCTTTAGTATTATTAATTTGCTGCTGTTGTGCTTCCTCTGCTTGCTTGTAATCTAGATACACTGAATAATTGCCTGGATATTGTTTAATATTCCCACCTTCTTGAAAGGCAAAGATTGTATCTACAGTGCGGTCTAGAAAGTAGCGATCGTGAGAAACGACAATAACACAACCTGAAAAATCTTCTAAATAATCCTCTAGTACTGCCAATGTCTGTACATCCAAATCATTGGTCGGTTCATCTAATATTAAGACATTCGGTGTACCCATAAGAACACGCAACAAAAATAAACGCCGTTTTTCACCACCAGACAATTTATGAATTGGAGCATACTGTTGGTTCCCAGGAAACAGAAAACGCTCCAACATTTGGGATGCGGTAATTCTAGTTCCATCGGCAATTGTGACAAACTCCCCTTCTTCTTTGATGTAGTCAATCACGCGCTGATTTTCGTTCAATGCCGATTGTAATTCCTCTGAATGCTGGTTAAAATAGCCAATGTGAACTGTAGTCCCAATTTCCACACTCCCCGAATCTGGCTGAACACGCCCAGTGATCATATCTAATAAAGTGGATTTCCCCGCACCATTACCGCCAATGATCCCAATGCGGTCATCTGGGCTAAATTCGTAGGTAAACTCTTTAATTAAGGTGCGTCCGTCATAAGCCTTGGATATGTTATTCAGTTCAATAACTTTTTTGCCAATGCGACGACTAGGTGTAGAAATATCAACTTTACCCTGAGCTTGTTTAAACTCAGTTTCCTGCATATCGCGAATGCGATCAATTCTAGCTTTTTGTTTGGTACTGCGGGCTTTTGGTCCTCGTTTTAGCCATTCCAACTCGCGCCGTAATACACCTTGATGTTTCCGTTGACTGCTTACGGCAGATTCTTCAGATAAAGCCTTCTTTTCCAAGTAATATGAATAGTTACCCGCGTAAGTGTAAATGTCTCCTCGGTCAATTTCGATAATGCGGTTAGTTACCTTATCCAAAAAGTAGCGATCGTGAGTGATCAGCAAGATTGCACCACGATAGCGATTTAAATAACTTTGCAACCACTCAACAGAATTAGCATCTAGATGGTTTGTCGGTTCATCCATCAGCAACAAATCTGGTTCTGACAGCAAAGCTGTAGCTAAAGCAATGCGCTTGCGATAACCACCAGATAAAGTCCCAATCACAGCATTAAAGTCTGTAATTCCTAACTGGGAAAGGATGATTTTGGCATTCGTTTCCACCTCCCAAGCACCAATTGCGTCCATGCGCTGCATCAGGGAAGAAAGACGCGTCATGAGTTGCTTATCTTCTGGTGCATGAGCTAACTTATCAGAAACTTCTTCATACTCACGCACCAACGCCATCTGTTCGCCAGCATCAGCGAATATTTGCTCTAAAACTGTACGATTTTCATCTAAATCTGGCTGCTGAGGCAAGTATACAATTGTCGCTCCTGAGTTTGCTAAAATCTGACCATTATCAATCGGTTCTAGTCCCGCCATCATTTTTAATAATGTTGACTTACCAGAACCATTAGTGCCAATTAAGCCAACTTTATCAGTTGCATCCAAGCTCAAGCTGGCATCTTTTAATATTTCTTTGATGCCAAAATCTTTTTTAACCGATTGTAGGGTAATGAGACTCATAAAATTTAGTGATTAGCTAGTAGTCATTAGTCATTAGTCATTAGTTATTAGTCAAATTTTAACTAATGACTTTCACCTGAACTTTCCTATTTCCACTTTGCGTCCTTTCTTACTTTGTACGGTTCGTAAAACGGGAGCATCCCAAATGTTTGAGTTGATTTTAAAACGCAAAGGGTCGCAGAGGTTGGCGCAGCGAAAAGTTCTGCAGGAGGGTTTCCCTCCGTAGGAAACTTTTCAAGACAAAGGAACACAGAGTGTGAATCAGAGGTACTTTGTTTTGCGTTTTGAAAAAATTGGGATGCTCCCCGTAAAACTTCTAATTTGCTGTAGAAGGTAGTGCGTTAGCAAAGTGTAACGCACCCTACGCTTAATACCATCTACCATCTACTACCCTACTATTTAAACAAATAAATCAAGGGGTAAATGCCCGTACATTTCGTTAATCCCTCCTGGAGAGTAAGATTGGCAAGAAACTAATACACCCCGATGATGACCAAAGTAAGAATCAAGATAGCACACACCGTTTTTGCCGTTTAATTTGATGTAAACTGGACCTTCAATCATAGGTAAATCGCTTGGGGGTTCATAGCCGAAAGCATGGGAATATGTTTTCATTGCTAGTATTCCTTCCTCTGGTGTGTCAGCACAAATACCTAAAATTTGATAGTCTGAAATATTGGCAAGCGAAACTAAAGCCTGACGAATTAAAGTCTTTTCTGAGGGTTTGAGTTTGGGTGGAATGTCTATACAGTTGAATTTATTAAGAATTTTTTTCGCTTCTTGAATGGTGAGATTGCTCTGATGATTGCTTGACATAAATACTTTTATTATTCCTTAATGTTTCCTCTTCGTTTGAGTAGGGCGATCGCCCTAGATAAAATTTCAATTCGGGATTAATCTTGCATATTACCTACATTAAAGAGAAATGGTACACCAGTTTTTGTATCACCACTCATTACGAGGACTTTTGGCATTTGAGCGCCGCCAGTCTTCCAGGCTTCAATTGCTTCCTTTTGCAGAACCAATTGTCCACCTTGCGCTTTCAAAGTCTCCGCTAAAAGTCTTTGAGCTTCCGCTTTTCCCCTGGCGCGATTGATTTCTGCTTGAGCCTCTTGTTCCGCTTCTTGTGCTACATAGACGGCTCTTTGTGCCCTTTGCTCAGCGATTTGTTTTTCCTCAACTGCTCTCGCAAATTCTGGAGAAAATGTTAAGTCAATCACGCTGGTATCTAGTACAATTATTCCATATTTATCTAAGCGTTGCCCCAATGCCATATCAAAGTCTTCCTTTAAGTCGCTTCTTCTGGTAATTGCTTCCTCAACTGTTCTTTTAGCCGCTGCGATTTTAAATGATTCCTGGGTCTGGGGTGCAATAATTTTGTTGACAATATTTGCTAGAGTTCCTTGTTTTCTTCTTATATCAACAACTTGTATAGGGTCGATGCGAAAGTTAATAGCAAATCTTGCAGTTAAGGTTTGCAAATCCTTGGTTGAACTCTCCGCCGGAACTTCAAATTTTTGCACTGTCAAATCGTACACATCTACTACTGAGATGAAGGGTGGTATCAGGTGGATACCTTCTATTAAAGCTCCATCTCTGGCTTTACCCAAGATACTGAGTACTCCTGCTTGCCCTGGATTTATAATGATAAAGGAATTAAGGCTGAGGATAACAAGGACTGCCGCTACAATTGCTGCTACTATAGTTTGCCAATTCCCCAATTGCTGATTTTTCAACTTTTTATCTCCTGTTCGTCAGATAACTCTTTTTAATACTGATACTTTACTACTGGCGCTCGTGGTAAAATTTCTAATCCACGCATCTACAAACAACTGTGGCTAAGGTATTTAAATCTCATCGGGCATCGAGAAGACAGACACGCGTAGCAGGTAATGCTCCCAAGATATCGCCATCAACTCATCCCCTCCTGCGGCTGTTTGACTACGGACACCAGTATCGCAAACAAATCTGGCAAGCAACGATCTGTTCTATCCTTAATAAATTTTTTGACTTGGCTCCACCGCATTAAGTGGCAGTGCGGTGGATGTGGTGGTAAAGCGGCAGAGATTATCATTTCTCAGTTGGGAGTGAAGAATATTTGGGCAATTTTTCATTCTTTCGTTCCTGACTGTAATCATCTGGATACTAGAATCGGTTTTTGAATATGCTTACGCAAGGCTTTGGCGTAATTTGGCACAGGACATTCAGCATGATTTGCGTCTGGATGCTTATAAACATTTGCAGGAGTTGGAACTCGCCTATTTTGAAGAACGCAGTACAGGCGGTTTGATGTCCATCCTCAGCGATGACATCAACCAACTGGAACGTTTTTTAGATGCGGGAGCAAATGACATTCTCCAAGTTGTCACAACAGTAGTCATTATCGGTGGTGGTTTCTTTATTTTGGCTCCTAGTGTTGCCTGGATGGCAATGTTGCCGATACCTTTTATTCTTTGGGGTTCGTTTGTTTTTCAAGATTTACTAGCACCTCGCTACGCTGATGTCCGAGAAAAAGTCGGTCTTCTCAACTCGCGTTTGGCGAATAATTTGAGTGGTATTACGACTATTAAAAGTTTCACCTCCGAAGATTACGAAATTTCGCGTTTAGGACAAGAAAGTGAGGGATATCGTCGTAGTAACACTAAAGCAATTAAACTATCGGCAGCATTTATTCCCCTGATTCGGATGTTAATTTTGGTGGGGTTTACAGCCTTACTGCTGTTTGGTGGTATGGCAGCAGTGAATGGCAAAATGTCTGTGGGTACATATAGTGTATTAATCTTTTTAATTCAGCGGTTACTCTGGCCCTTAACCAGATTAGGCGATACTTTTGATCAGTATCAACGGGCAATGGCTTCTACTAATAGAGTGATGGATTTGTTGGATACTCCTATTGCTATTCATACGGGTGAGATAGATTTACCTGTTGCTAGAGTACGCGGTGAAGTACAATTAAAAAATGTCACTTTTGCTTATCAAGACAGGTTGCCAGTCGTTAAAAATCTGTCTTTGCATATTCCCGCAGGTAAAACAATTGCCATTGTCGGTTCTACTGGTTCTGGAAAAAGCACTTTGGTGAAACTTCTCTTGCGATTGTATGAAGTGCAATCGGGAACAATGACCCTTGATGGCATTGATATACAACAGTTAAATCTGCGGGATTTGCGCCGCTGCATTGGTCTGGTGAGTCAGGATGTATTCCTATTTCATGGTAGTGTAGCAGAAAATATTGCCTATGGCAGTTTTGATGCTTCAGATGATGAAATTATTAAGGCGGCTAAAGTGGCTGAAGCACATGAATTTATTGAGCGACTGCCTCAGGGATATGAGACAATTGTAGGTGAACGGGGACAAAAATTATCTGGTGGACAGCGACAGCGGATTGCTATTGCTCGCGCCATCTTAAAGAATCCACCGATTTTGATTTTGGATGAAGCAACCTCAGCGGTGGATAATGAAACAGAGGCAGCGATTCAGCGATCGCTAGAACGTATCACTGTGAATCGCACAACAATTGCGATCGCCCACCGTCTTTCCACCATCCGCAATGCCGATCGCATCTATGTCATGGAATACGGACAATTTGTCGAGTCGGGAAATCATCAAGAATTATTAGACAAAAACGGAGTTTATGCGAGTCTGTGGCGGGTGCAGTCGGGGTTGAGATAGGATTTCAAAGCAAAGGCGTAATGACGCAAAGTTTTCTTGGCGACGCCAGTCGCCTGCTGTCGGGAAAGCCGTCATTCGCGCTAGCTCGTCTTTGCGTGAGATTATGATTTTGATAATAAAATACACACTTGAATCAAAAAATTAAAATCTGATATTGGTATGATATTTGCTACTACCCGACCTGAATCACCAGACAATCAATGGCGTCGCCAGTTGGATAAATTTGTTAAAGAACATCAACAAGAATTAGCAGCGCTGTCGTGGGGTTTGTGGTTAGAAAATGGTGACACCAAAGGTACCGTTGGTATTGATTTGCAACCAACTCCCCATTTTATTTATTGTCCAAAAGAGGCTATAGAAGAACTAAACAGCAAAATTGAGAACAGACTTCAGGAACTTTTAGGGATTGTAGAGCATTTTAAACCTGAAGTTGAAGTTCTCATGATAGGGATTGGCAAAGAGGAAATCAAGTTAATTTACTTTGAACCAGAAATTGCGCCACCAGCTTGTTATGAACGAGTTGGTAAAGATGTCGATACTTTATTAGAACATCTGGAACAGCTTCTGAGCGAGCAGTTCAATGCTGAACAATCAGCATCATAGTCTTCAATAGACTATAGCAATCCTATCTGATTTGTGAAAAATACTTCTTCCACACGCGGCAAAGTTTCAGCAAACATTTCCTCTGCAAGTTGCTGTTTCTTTACAAAATGGATAAAGTCAAGCTTAGCAAATTGCGAAGATTAGAGTGGGCATCGCCCACCCTAATCGCCTAAACAAGCACAGGAGTATTTGCACGCTTCTGTACAGGCGTTGCAACCGTCTGCATTCCTCCAGGTAATGCCAAGGTAAGACCACGGCGCACGGGACGCACAGGACGCTTGTTAACAAACGATACCTGAAAGCGCGATACAATGGTCGCCAATACTAGTTTCATTTCATATTGGGCAAATGCAAGCCCAATACAGCGACGATTTCCGCCACCAAAGGGCAAATACTCATATGGGGAAAATTGTCTTTCTAAAAAGCGTTCTGGTCTAAACTGCTTTGATTGTGGGTAAGTTTCTTCCCTGTGATGCGCCAAGTAGATACTGGGGAATATGATCGTTCCTTCTGGCAACTTGTAGTCCATAATTTCAATTGGCGATCGCACAATCCGAGGGAAAGCATTGATCGCGATCGGGTATATTCGCAGGGTTTCTTGGCAGACTGCTGTTAGGTAAGGCAATCTAGCAACAGTACTTGGATCTGGGTTGTCGCCAAGAGTGTTTAGTTCCCTCACCAACTTGTCGCGCACCTCTGGGTAATGGTCAACCCAGTAAAACGCCCATGTCAATGCTGAAGCAGTGGTTTCATGTCCCGCTGTCAGCAGCGTCATCAATTCATCGCGTAACTCTTCATCAGTCATGGCTTGACCGTCGTCATAACGAGCAGACATCATCAAACTGAGGATATCTTGCCGATTCTGCTCAGATTCTGCTCGTCGTTCCCGAATCAGCGCATAAATCATTTCATCAATTTGTTGCAGCAGGCGTACCATCCGACCCCACGGACTCCACGCGCCGAAATCTTTTTGCATAAATCGAAAAAATAAGCCTACGGACGCCAGAGGGGAACCCATAGACTCCAGCAGTGAACTCAATAGTTGTCGAATTTTTTCCAAACGGGGTCCTTCATCTAAGCCAAACACCACCCGCAAGATGACGCGCAAGGTGATTTCTTGCATTGGCGCACGGATATGAAATGCCTTACCAATCTTCCACTCGTCGCTGACTTGCTGTGTGATTTCGCAGATAGCCTCACCGTAAGCCCGCATTCTGTCGCCATGAAAGGGAGGGGTTAATAGTTGACGTTGGCGTTGGTGGGAATCGCCATCCAGTAAAAGCAGGGAGTTTGCCCCCAGCATAAATTTTAAAATTGTATTTGCTCTGCCAACTTCTAACTGGCTAGAATCAGCATTAAATATCTGTTGTAGTGCTTGGGGATGGCTGAAGTACACAGTAGGAGTACCTTTTGCACCCCACACGGTAAAGCTGTCACCAAAGGCTTTGGCAAAATCTTCCACATATTCCAACGGCTGAAAAATTAATTTCATCCGCCGCAGAAAGACTGGCATTTTAGGTCCATCAGGCAAATTGTTAGTTGGTTCCATAAATATTTAGGATATTTGTAGCGTTGAGCGCTTATCGATTCTATTGTGACCTTTTCGGGGAAAGGGTGTGGGAGTGTCAGGGTGGTAAAAGTATTCCCCTATTGGTGCATACCCCATTGCCCATTCCTATCTAGGGAGTGGCAAATAAAGGCAGATAAAGAGGTATATTCTGTGAAAGCAGCGTCGGAAGCAAACAGTGCCAAAAATCATCGCTATCCTCAACGGTAAGGGAGGCGTCGGTAAAACAACGACCGCAGTCAATTTGGCTGCAACTTTTGCAGAGCAAAAAAAGGTTCTTTTAATCGACGCAGATATTCAGGGTTCTGCCAGTTGGTGGTTTGGTCGCAGTCAGAACACTATGAAATTTGATTTATCACAATCAACTGACCCCAAACTTTTAAGTCATTTACAAAGAATAACAGGTTACGATTTAGTAGTAGTAGATACGCCTCCGGCGCTGCGCTCTGAAGCATTAGCGGCGGTAGTTGCTGGAGCAGATTATCTGGTTTTGCCCACACCATGTGCACCAATGGATTTGGCTATCCTGATCGAGACAGTCCAGCAAGCAGTCATTCCTATGGGGAAACCTCATCGGGTTCTGCTTACTAAAGTGGATACGCGGAGTTTGGGGGAAGTACTGGAAGCTCAAAATACTCTTATGGAAATGGGAATTCCTGCTTGTAAAGCCTTCATCCGCGCCTATAAAGCGCATGAACGAGCTGCACTTGAGGGTGTTCCAATTACCCAAGGGCGAGGAAAAAACGCACGGGAGGCGGAGTCAGACTACCGCCGCGTAGCTGAAGAACTAAAGCGTGATTGGAGGGAATAATGGCTAAGAAACGTCTTTCTGACTTATTACAAGAAGAAGCACAAAAATTTTCACCACCAGAAGGTGAACCTACTATCGATGTTGTTGCTATCTCTGATGATAGTCCCTCCACCTCCTCGGATAATGATACCGGGGAAGAAGAGGATTCTGCTCAATTATCTGCTCAATTAGAGGAACCACTACAAGCTGCTGAGACAACAACGTCTCGGCGTACAACCCCAACAAAAGCCGACTTAGAAGCAACTGTCAAAGAGTTGAAAGAAGCTTTAGAAAAAGCACAGCAAAAAGAAACTTCTCTTGTCAAAGAGTGGAAAGAAACTTTTGAAAAAACACACCAAAAAGAAGCTTCTCTTGCCAAAGAGTTGAAAGAAGCTTTGGACAAAGCACAGCAAAAAGAAGTTTCTTTTCAGCAGCAAATTATTGATTTGCAATCAGCATTATCTGAGCAAAAAGAATTAACAGCAAAGCTGAAAACAGAGCTGAAAGATGCAAAACAGGCAGCCGTGCACCTAGCAGACGCTAATTCCAAGCTGACAGAAACAATCAGTACATTAGAAGCCAAAAAAGAAAACAGTCAATCATTACAACCGAGAAAGGACAACACTCAATCATTACAACCTAGAAAGGACAACACTCAATCATTACAACCTAGAAAGGACAACACTCAATCATTACAACCTAGAAAGGACAACACTCAATCATTACAACCGAAAAAGGACAACAGTCAATCGTCACAATCAATAAAAAGCTCGCTCAGCTATAGAAAATCATACCACCTACCAGAAAGACAGCCTATGAAGAAGCCTGAAGAGCCTGTTGACAATTCCTCACCAATGTGGTTACTTGACTAAGGAATTAGAAATCACATTAAAAATCACAATCTTTTTGGTGCATTATATGCGTTAACGCACTATGTATAGCAATCCTAAATGATTCGTGAAAAACAAGATCCCCGACTTCTCTAAGAAGTCGGGGATCTGAAGGGTAGTCAATTTTCATGTTTGAACTTACGTATTACGTATAAGAACAAGGTACTCATTGCCCCCGTTTTGCTTGCGAAACCTCTGGACAGGGACAAATGCCAGGTTTTGCCAGACTTTCAAGGCTCTAAAGTTGAACGCTGCAATTGTGACGCGAAGACGTTGAGGAGAAAACGACTGTCTGGCATAATCGATTGTAGCGATCGCTATGGGAGATCCAAGACCCTGACCAGTCAGTTCTGGACGAATTCCAAGTCCGATATCAAGCGCATCGAGCGAATAGTCACCACCTGGAACCTGACCATCAGCCCCAAAACAGCAGAATGCCGTGAATTCATTCAAATCAGAGGAAATCGCGAAGTAGGAATTTTTTGGATCTACGAAAAAATCAAGCGTGTTTTGGAGACCATTAGTATCGACCTCAATGTTGTAAATGTCTAATGGTCTATCATATCGCCATGAGATAAGTTCGGTGGCTTCTTTTCGCGTCAATGGGTGGAATTGAAACTGCATATCCGAGCAATTATTAGCTTTTTGTCAAAACCTATCTCGAATTTATAGCAGCATTAAGACATTCAGGTGATGTACAACTTTTGTCTTATCCAAATTCTAAAATTTGTTGGGCGGTGATTTGCGCCTCAACACTCTACTGTAAGGTAATATTTACTGAATCTTTAGACTAGCGGAGACTCGCCTCTACAAACGCCACATAAGGACAACTATAATTAGAATAAGCATTTTTACAAGTTGCTTTTATTCCAACGCTTCTAGCATTCTGAACATTAATGTTCAAAACTTGCTTTGCCGCTAATGTCAAATTCTCTGTAGCTACTACTTTGTTGTCAAGACTTACTTCAAATACTATCTTATGGTCTTGACGAGCATAACTATGTTTGCCATTTATGCCAACAACTAAATTCAATTGTCGAAACTTAGAGTTAAGAGCGCATGATACTCCAGCAGATTCATCATTGTAAATATAAGAATATGGCTCGCCACTTCGGTTAGACAAATAAGCGATTTCAGGCAAAACTTCGCCTCCTATAGCAATGTTTTTTGGTTCACGCTGCTTTACAAAAGGTTTTTCAACGCCAGGAGTAGAACTCAGACATTCCATATCTAAAAGAGAAACGGCAGTTTCAGATGGTGAAGCAGTAGGGGATTCGGCAACGATGGGCGTAGGTGAAGCAGTAGGTGATTCGGCAACCGTTGGCGTGGGTGAAGCGGTAGGAGTTTCGGCAACGGTGGGCGTAGGTGAAGCAGTAGGGGTTTCGGCGACGGTGGGCGTGGGTGAAGCGGTAGGTAATTCGGCAACCATTGACGTGGGTGAGGCTGTAGAGTTGTTGCCACCGATTAGATTACCCTGTTTTAGAATTACCGCAGTAATTACAGATGCACCTATTGCAGTAGCAATGATTAACCCGGTAATCAAAGAGATGAAAACAATTGGATTTTTTCTCTGTTTATTCTCATTTCCCCCTTCTGATTTTTGAGGATGATTTGGCGAATTCCTTGAATCTTTCGGACTCATTTGTTTGACTCCTTTAACTGATAATTTAAATGTCAAAGTCGTAACTAATGAAGGTTAGAGTTTACAAGTCTCGACGCGCGAGAATAAAAAAACCCCAGACCAGCACCACACCCAACCAAACGGTCGGGAAAAGTCGTGAAGCAAACACAAGGGAACAGCACCCTCCCCAGATCCCACGCCCGAAAGTAACTCCAATCTCGGCGGTGACATCCCAACCAACCGCGCTGGGAGATGACCTTGGGGGGCATTCAGGGAGAAAGTCATGTTTGAATATCCCAGCCAGTCATAGTCATATGGCAGCCAGTTGCATTTCACACGCCAGCCGACGCGATCGCCCAAAAGACACTCTGTGACTTTATTCACTTTGCCGCCAACTTCCTGCCAAATGCGGTGCTGCACGCTAAAGCCGAAGTGCCCATTGCTGTACTTTACCCAAAGAGCGTCGATAGTGCGTAAGCCTTGACAGGGAAACTTTTCCATATCTTCATTTCTCAGCCAGCCAACTTCATCTCGACCGACTAACTTGAGCATGAGATTTGCAGTTTCCCGATCAGCTTCTTTCCATTTCCCCGTTGCCAATAAATCCCGCAGCCGCGTGTAGTCTATTCCCCGCTTAGAACTCAGCTCATCGGTTGAAGTTTCTGTCTTGACATTGGAAGTCGGCTCAGTTGTATTTGAGGGTTCTGTCTTCAACTGGTTTTTTGTCAGAAGTTTAGGAGTCAGATTCTCTGGAATACCTTCCAAGCGAATTGCACTGCAGCCAAATTGATAGGCAAACTCAACCGGGCGTCCAGCTCCTAGGGCATCGTAAAAACCCACAGCAAATGCAATTGCGGCTTGGTCGCCAATTTCCTGATTCATGCCAATCACATAGTTAATGTGTCGGGCGATCGCCTTGGCTTGAATCTCTGAGTAGCAGGCATTAAGAACTACACATTCCACCTGCTCGGCGAACAACTCGAACAGTCCCGCTAATCCTTCTGCATCAATAAGCTTGACTTGTCCTTTTTCATCCTCAAATGCCAATCCTCCATCCCCCGCTCCATGTCCACAAAAGTGGACAATGTGCGGTTCGACATCCAACATAGCTCGTTGAACGTCTCGTGTACGCACTGCCCACCACTGCTCCAAGACAAATTGCTCGCGGTGCTTCGCCTGCCGTAACCCAGCATTAATTTCACGCACCTCTTCATCCAGACGTAGTCCTGATGTACCTTGGGGATTCGCTGCCAGAATCAGGATTTTCTTAACCAAAGTGTTGCTGTTCATTCAAAAGTTTGGGACACGGATGATTGCACGCTGCTCATGTATGCTTTTCAACCAGCAATCAACTACATCCGGAAGCAGAGCAAAAAATCTTACTGTCTTAGGTATGAAGACACTTAAGGGTAGAGTGAGCAATAGCTGTTAAACCAACTTCTGCAAGTGGTCATCTTGAAACTCTAAAATACGCTGTGCAGTTATTTGCGGCTGTTCTAAATGAGGGACATGACCGGAATCTTTAATCCAGATAAGTTTACTATTTGGAATTGCCAGTTTGAACCTGTTGGCATCCGTGATACCTAAAATCCTGTCAGAATCACCCCACAAAATAAGCGTTGGTTGCACAATTTCTGCTAGTTTCTTAAATCTAAAAGCACTGTAACCACCACTTTTGGTAAAAGCAATCAAAGCTTTATGCCAGTCTACGCATTCTAGGTGCAATGCTGCACATAATTGAGCATCAAGTGATGCTAACTCCCTATTTTTGTACGCTGTGCGGGAAATACTTGCCCGAACTTTAGGATTACGCAAAAACTGAGTTGCCCAATAATCTAGCGGTGGAAACATGAGTTTGCCTAACGGCGAACCACTTGCCAAACCAGCACTATCAATTAACACCAGCTTTTGCACGACTTCTGGGTAAGTGAGGGTGAAATCAATCGCCGCTGCACCCCCCATTGAAGCGCCCACTAAAATGACAGGTTTGTTAATCAGGGTTTTCCAGAAATAATAGAGATGGGTTTTTATTGCACTGGGGCTAAACTTGACTCCCTCTGGTCTATCTGTGAACCCAAAACCCAATAAATCCACTGCCCATGTCTCATTTTGTACCGCAAGTAGAGGCACAAGGCGGCGAAACTCTAACACAGAACCGTCAAAGCCGTGAATCAACAGCAAAGGTGTACCCCCACTACCTTGACGCACATAGGTGGTGGTGATTGGTTGTGTACTCAAGGGAGTGGCTAGCGCTATCTGTTCAATGCTCTGAGCAAGAGCGATCGAGGTGGATTCTGTGAGATCCCCAACTGTAATCGGTAAGAAACTTGGAAACATAGGATTTAGTTTACCTTGTGGCAGAAAAGTGGGCAATACCCTTTGTTGAGCGGCTTATATTATGTCTAATATTATGTCTAATTTTATGGTCGGTGATTAATATTTCTTGGGTGAGAACAACCGAACCAACAGTATTTTTATCTGGCAATAATATGAAAATCAAAGGAAGGAATTGATTCCTGACTTGATTGAAACAACAACTTTTTAGATAAGAGGGAGAAGTATATATGTTAAGTCGTTGGAACCCGAGGCAAGAATTTAACGCTCTCAGCAATCAACTTAATCGGCTATTTGATGAAATAGCGCCAACAAAAACTTGGGAAGGCTTCACAAGATTTCCTGCGGCTGAACTCATTGAAGCAGATGATGCCATCCATCTGAAGTTAGAAGTTCCAGGCTTGGAAGCCAAAGATATAGATATTCAAGTAACAGAAAATGCCGTTTCTATCAGTGGGGAGCGTAAGTCTGAAACCAAAACTGAAGAGAAAGGCTATACCCGCAGTGAATTCCAATATGGTAAATTTCAACGCGTCATTCCTTTACCTACTCACATTCAAAACACCAAAGTCACCGCAGAATACAAAGACGGTATTTTGAATCTGACATTACCTAAGAAGGAAGAAGCGAAAAACACAGTCGTCAAAGTTAATCTAGAACAAGCTGCTCATTAAATTGTTGTAAATTTCAACTGTGCAGTATAGATTTCTTCCTCATTACTCTGTAACTTAAATATTAGCCTGGTTGCATTATAGCTACCAGGCTTTTTTATCATCCTGTACAAAAGACTTCTTGCAAAAGTATGATTAATAGATATTTAGAGTTGATTTATAAAGTAAATCTTAAGTAGGGTGCGTTACGGCGCTTTGCCTAACGCACCGCTATATAGCAGTCCTATTTGATAGGTAAAAATTATCAACCGCCAAGACGAGCCAGCGCTGCAGGAGGGTTTCCCGACAGCAGGCGACTGGCGTCGCCAAGAGCGCCAAGAAAAGAGAGAACAGAGAATTTTACGAATGATTTAGGATTGCTATATAACATGGTGCGTTAGGCGCTTTAAACATGTTTTTCGTTACAAATTATATCGAAAAGGTGCGCCTAACACACGCTACAGTAATTTGATTTTTACTTTATAAATGACTAAAGCACTAAATCTTTAAACCAATGCCGTTTTTGGCAAACTCTTCTACAGTTTTGTCGGAGAATTCATGGGTAGTCATGGCTCGTAACATTGGCAAAGGTAAAGTGAGATGATGCGCTCCAGCTTGTAGCGATGCTGCGGCTTCTTCTGGTGATTTGATACTAGCTGCTAGAATTTCAGTATCACTGCCAGTAAGTACGCTAGCCATATCCCGTACCAAGGCAATTCCGTCGCCTAACAACCGGGTTGCACGATTGACATAAGCGATCGCAATTTTAGCACCCGCCTCCCGTGCCACTGCTGCCTGTGCTGCACTGTAAATTGCCGTCACTGAGCAAGTTATTTCCGGCGACAGACTCGCCACCACTGCAAACCCAACTGGTGTTGCTGGAATTTTCAACACCGTTTGTTTGCCAATAATCTCAAAAGCTTTCCTCCCTTCCGCCACCATCCCCTCAAAATCAGACGCCATGAGCTGGTAGAATAGTGGTCCTGAGGTTAACGGTGCCAATTTTTTCAGCGTAGTTTCCGGTGGCTCCGAGCTTTTAGCTAAAAGCGTGGGATTCGTGGTGATGCCCTTTACCCAGCCCATTTTACTGGCAATTTCAGCTTCAGATAGAATTGCCGAGTCCAGATAGATTGCCATGATTGTTTCGCCGTTTCAGGTTTGTTAACAACACAGGTACTTTAACAGTACTTAAGAGTGGTTATGGTAACTCACCAAACCGCTCTCGATAGCGAGTTAGCAACGCCTCCATTTCTGAAAGGTGTTGTTGCACTTGTTCGCGCTGTAGCCGTTCTTGCTGTGCTGCTTCTTCTGGTGTGGGTATGAGTTCTCCTTGGGGAGTAAAGAAACGCAGCTTAGAATTATGAACTCCCAAATATAGCTCCAACTGTGGACTCCACAACCAGCCGACTTCGTTAGGTTGAAGTTCTTGGTAACGACCACCTACCAGCTCAAAACCTTTGAACTCCAATGTGTCCGGGTCAAACCAGAAGTAATTTGGCGTACGCCAGATATCCTGGTAGATTTGCTTTTTTAAACCTCGGTCGGTGTCAGCTGTTGCAGAAGAAAGAATTTCCACAATCACGTTAGGATATTTGCCATCCTCTTCCCAAACGACCCAGCTTTTACGCGGTTTGCGTTCCGTATCCAGGACAACAAAAAAGTCGGGACCTCTGAACTGTTCAGATTGGCGCTGACGAGGACTGTAGTAAATCGTCAGGTTTCCAGAAGCGTAGAAGTTATTGCGCTCACGCCACACCCATTCTAAACATTGAATGAGCAGCGTCATTTGCAACCGATGTAGATCCGTTTCTAATGGCGGTTCGTCACTATATAAGTCACTAGGTGGAAAGATAACATCTTCCACAGTGTTTTCCGCAATTTCTTATGTCTGGAGCGAAAGACATAGCATCTGCGTATATATTTGACGTGGCGGTTGTAAGTGTAGTTTAGCTGGTGAATGTTGCACCAAGAGTTCTTTGCCAGAGGTAAACTGAAAGCTGTGGTACAACCTCTGGATGCTGTTCTTCCTAGGCTTTGTGTAAAAAGCCACAACTTTTAGTCGTTGCTTAGAAAAATATGCAATGGATAATAAGTGCTAATGAAGCCAAGCAATTGATATCTCAAGGGGTGACAATTCTTGACACTCGCAACAAGTTGGCGTGGTTGATTTCACATATTCCTGGTGCTGTTCACGTCACTTGGCAGCAATTTTCAAATAACCAAAAACCCTATCGGGGAAAACTACTTGCAGATGCAAAGATTTTAGAACAAAAACTACGTCATGTTGGTATTTTTAACTCAAAACCTGTGATTGTTATTGGCAATCCGCCTGACAATTTTGGCGAAGAAGGGCGCATTGTTTGGATGTTACGCACTTTAGGACATCAAAGTGCAGCCTTGGTTGATGGTGGGTACAATGCACTAGTTAAAGCAGGTGTTCCGACGACTCGCGGACTTAATCAACCGCTAGAAATAGGAGATTTTGTTGTTAATCGCACTGCTTTATGGGAAATTCAGCGTGATGAACTTCAAGTCAATCTTTCAGAAAACAAGTTGGCTGTCATTGATACTCGGCAAAAGCGAGAATATGCTGGAGAAACTCCCTATGGTGAACAGCGAGGGGGACATATCCCTGGTGCTGTGCATTTCTACTTTAAAGATTTAATGGATACTAAGGGAAATTTACTTAAGCCAGAGGAAATTATCGCCAAATTAGAAACCTTAGGAATTCAGCGTGATACTCCTACTGTTACTTATTGTACGGGTGGAATTCGCTCGGCTTTTTTTGTCGCTGTTCTTGTTAACTTGGGCTTTTCTAATGTAAAGAATTATGCTGGTTCTATGTGGGAATGGTCAGCTTCTTCAGATAAAAAGTACCCGCTTGAATAAATAAACGTTTTTTGTGAAAATCAATTGGTTTAGATCCCCGACTTCGCCAAAGAAGTCGGATCTTGCTTCTATTTCGACTTGTGGGGTGGGCCGGAAAGCTCGCCCTAGGCAAGATGCACACAGATAAATTATTCGTGTGGCAGTGTACGAAGTTCTTTCTAGCAATTAAATTGCTAAAGTGAATAGTACCTGGGATAATCTCAATTTTTCTTAGTCCCTAGTCTGGAACTTCAGTTCCAGGTTTGAAAAGTCTACCACATTTTGGCTAGTGCCGCATCTCCGTGATTACAGGACTATTACAAAAACTGCGTGCTTCATGGGCAAAAAATGGAGGTCGCTTGAGTGTTCGAGCCTCTCCATCTCCTTTGCAGATGTTCCATCGGTTTCGCTCTATGCTTGTTGAACGCAAGCCTGAGGAACTTGGTTTAACTGAGGCTCCTAAAGAACGTATTTCTGATCACAACAATGCTCCCAAAGGCTGGCTGCGAACTGTTCTTGTCACCAGTTTGGGTGTCACTGCCTTAGTATTGGGAGTACGGGAACTCAAATGGTTGCAGTCTTGGGAGTTAAGAGCATATGACCAGATGTTACGGTTACGTCCCACTGAAGCACCTGATCCACGTATTTTGGTGGTGACTGTTACTGAAGATGATGTTCGGCAATACAGATGGCCTGTGTCGGACAGTAAAATGAACGAGTTGTTGGCGAAATTAGAATCCTATCAACCGCGTGTCATTGGTATAAATATATATAGACCAGAACAGACAAATCTGGGGGCTTCTTTAAAGCGTCGAGATAACATTTTCAGTACGTGTGCATTCAGCAGCGTGGGGACGCCGGAAATTGCACCACCATCGAATTTTCCTATAGATAATGTCGGATTTACCGACTTGATATCTGATGAAGATGGCATCGTTCGCCGCAGTTTGTTGTTTGCTAATTCCCCAGAAGATAAGAAATGTACAACGAACTTCTCGTTTGCTGCTTTAGTTGCAGTTAAATATTTAGAAAAACAAGGTATTGAACCTGATTTCAGCGATGAAAATAATTTCAAGCTGGTTGATGCTCATTCACAAAAGGTGAAAGCCAGTTTTAAAATTCTTGACAGCAATGCAGGTGGTTATAAAAGCATCGATGATGGCGGCTACCAAATCATGCTGAATTATCGCCATCCAGATAGCCTAGCCCAAGAAGTCACTTTATCACAAGTCCTGAACGGCAATATAAATCCTAACTGGATAAAAGACCGTCTCGTTATTATTGGTACTAAGTCTCCCAGCCTTGATCGTGGCTTTTATACACCATATAACGTTCTGGCAAACCAACCTGCAAGAATGCCTGCTGTCTTAATTCATGCAGAGATAGCCAGTCAGATCCTCAGTACAGTTTTGGATGGGCGACGTGTCATTTGGTATTTTTCTGACTCTGGTGAAGTTGTATGGGTTTGGGTTTGGTCGCTGTTAGGTGCTGCTTTAGCGTGGCGTCTGCGACATCCTTTATTACTGGTTGTTGTAGAAGGTGTAAGTTTAAGTGGCTTGGTGGTGATTTGCGCTCTGTTGTTTCTGCAAGCAGGGTGGGTGCCCTTGATACCGCCTGGTATAGCATTGGTACTCAGTGGAGTCAGCGTGATGGCTTACACCACATACCGAACTCAGCAGCAAACAAAAATCATCGTTGTGCAAGTAGAAAAACAACAAGAGGCAATAGAGCAGTTAAATACACTGTTAAAAGAAAGTACAGCAATTAAAGACAAACATCTTCACAGTTCATCAAAAATTGATACTCTAGAAAAAAGAACTGGTGATACTGTCTTAAGCGGACGCTACAAAATTACTAGAGTTCTTGGTTCAGGTGGATTTGGTTGCACTTATTTAGCAGAAGATACCCAGCGCCCAGGTAATCCTATCTGTGTCGTTAAACAACTGATGCCCGCCCGCCGGGATACAAGATTTTTGCAAGTTGCAAGAAGATTATTTGATGCCGAAGCCGAAATTTTAGAGGCTTTGGGAAAACATCATCAAATTCCACAACTCTTAGCATATTTTGAAGACAATCATGAATTTTATTTAGTACAAGAATATATTGAGGGACATACTTTAAGTGAGGAATTACCACCTGTGCGGGGGGTGCAAAATGAACTGTTTGTTATCGATATGCTCAAAGGGATTTTAGAAGTTCTTGCCTTTGTTCACGAGCGTCGTGTGATTCATCGAGATATTAAACCAACTAACATTATCAGGCGTGCTACAGATAATCACTTAGTACTGATTGATTTTGGTGCAGTTAAGATGATGCAACCACTCAATCAGGAGGAAACTGAATTAGCGACAGTAGCTATTGGGACACGGGGTTACGCACCACCAGAACAGTTTGCTGGTCATCCCCGCTTGTCGAGTGATATTTATGCTTTGGGGATGATTGGCATTCAGGCGGTTACTGGATTGTCACCTCACGAACTCCAGCCAAATAATGATACTGGTACTGTAATGTGGCGTCAATGGGCGCAAGTCAGCGAGGAGTTGGCGGAGATTTTAGATAAGATGGTGCGTTACCACTTTAGCGATCGCTATCAATCAGCTTCTGCTGTACTACAGGATTTGAGGGTTGTGGAAAAGTAAAAAATTCTTTTGACTTTTGAATGCGTGACTTTTGACTTTCACCCGCATCTAATTCACCTTAAATGTCCGCACACTTTCTTGCAATTGCTGGGAAATCTCCACTGTTTCTTGGAGAGATGTGGAAACTTGACGAGATGAATTGCTGGTCATTTCAGATATTTGGGCGATATCTTGCATAAGAATAGAAACCTCTTGAGATGTTTGCACCTGAGATACTGTAGCGTGAGAAATTGACTGTACCAATTGGTCAATTTGGCGACACACCTCAAGAATGTGGTTGAAACTGTACTTACTATTTTGAACTAGACGCGTCCCTTCAACAACCTGCGTGGTTCCCACCTCCATAGCCTTGACAACTTCCCTGGTTTCGCGTTGAATATTGGCAACAATTTCTTCAATTTCCTCAGTTGCTTCGCTACTTTGAGCTGCTAGTACGGCGACTTCTTCCGCAATCACCGCAAAACCCTGAGCTTCTTCACCAGCACGCGCCGCTTCAATACCCGTGTTGATAGCTAACAAGTTGGTTTGCATGGCAAGTTGCTTAATCAATGCCACCACACGCGAAATTTGTTGCGAAGATTCTCCTAGACGCTTGACTTTTTTCCCGGTTTCCCCTATGGTTTCGCGCAAACTTATAATATTTTCGACTGTTAGGTCTATTGCTGTATCTCCGGTTTCGGCGGCGTCATATGCCGTACGGGCAACTTCTTCGGCTTGCTTCGCATTTTTTGCTACGGCTTTAATCGATTGCCTCATTTGGTCAACAGCATCGAGGGTACGGCTAATTTCCTCTGCTTGTTTGAGTGCTTCAATTGCCAAATCACCCATCGATCCTGAGTTGTCTGCAATTGCATTATTTACCTGAGTAGCAGCTAGTTTGACTTGGGTAACAATCTCCTGCCAACTTTCTAATAAGGAGTTGAAAAAGTCAGCGACAGTGCCAATTTCTCCAGCGGTGACTTGCGCACGCACTGTCAGGTCTCCTTGAGATGCTCGTTCAAGTTCGTCTATTAATCTTAGCAGTTGCAGTTGCAGCCTTTCTTTCTGCTGACGTTGTAGTTGAGAAGCTTTTTCTGCTTCTTGGCGTCCTTGTTCGGCTTGCTCTAAATAATTGGCTCGCTCTAAAGCCAGTCCCACAATTCTGGCAAATTGCTCAAACAAATCAATTTCAGACTGTTGCCATAAACGAGGTTGCTCACACTGATGGGCAATTAACAAGCCGAGCAGTTTATCACCTATTAAAATCGGTGTGACCAAATTTGCTTTGACTGCAAACGGTTCTAATTGCTTGATGTAACACTCGCTCAAATTAGCTTGGTAAATATCGTTAATGGCGACAACACGGCCTTGCCGATACTTATCAACATAATCTTTCAAACAGGGGTCGTAAATTTCTGCCCCAAGAGAAGCCGGCCAACCCGTAACAACTGATTCCGCAATGACGCTTCCGTGCAGGTTTTCGTCTATTTTGTAAATGACTGCTCGCTCCACCTTCAAGGCTTTGCGGATGCTTTGAACCGCCAAATTGTAGATATCTTGTGAGTTATGGGTTCTAGACAAGTGGATAGCAAGGTCTTTGAGTGTCTGTGTCACCTCGAATAAACTGACACGTTCCAAAGTCAGCCCGACTTGAAGTGCCAACTGCCGCAAGAAATTAATTTCATAGGGCTGCCAAGCATGAGTTTCTTGGCAGTGATGAGCAATCAAAAAGCCTAAGACTTGGTTATCTTTTAAAATTGGCGTGACTAAGTTCGCCTTGACTTGCAATCTTTCCATCAACTTGTGATGTTCGGGAGAAAAGCCTGCTTCACTGACGTTGTTCGCAGCCATCACCCGACCTTGTCTGTAAGCTTCTATGATGTCTTTATGAATACAGCCATCTTCAATTTTCTCCCCTAAAGCCACAGGCAAACCAGGATTTACTGATTCAGCTATAACTTGTCCACCTCCATTAGCATTGAAGCGATAAATCACGACTCGATCCGCTTTGAGGGCAAGTTTTGCTTCTGTGACTGTAATGTTGAACAATTCTTCAGAATTGACAGAGGAGCGAATTGAGAGCAAAATCTTTGTCAACAACTTTAATTGCTCAGCTTCGGCGGTTTGTTTGTGTAGGAAGCCTTGTACTTGGTCTGCCATTTGATTGATCTGAGAAGCCAAGATTCCAAGTTCGTCTTCGCCTTTGATCGCAATTCGGGTATTAAGATCACCTTTACCTAATTTTTGTACTGCCATAATAGCAGCTTCAATTGGCTTGATCACACGACTGGCTATAATTGCCGCGATTGTACCAACGAGCAATCCTGTTATTAGCGTCCCTATCCCCAATGCCAGTAGTAATTTTTGCTGCGTTGCGAATGCAGTTGCTGTATCTAGACTCAAAAGTAATGTCCATTTTAAATCTGGCAAGCCTTCTACTTTTTGCCAAGGCGCATAGGTTACTAGTTTTTCAGCATTGTCCTTTTTATTAAATAATATCTGAGTCGTTATTTGCTTCTTTGCTTGTATTTCTTTCCACTGAGGAATTTCTTGTTTTGCATCTAAACCCGTTTTGCTCCCTGTCGTAGATATGAATATTTTTCCAGAACTATCTACAACATCGTAATCATCTTGACTAATTTGCGGGTTCAGGACTACCTTTTCTAAAGATTTCACCGGTATCACTGTCCGAACAATATAAATTGTTTGACCTGTGTCACTATCTTTGACAGGCGCTGCCATGTAAATTTTAGATTTATCTACGCTTTTTGTGGCTTTTGGCTGGCTAATATAGGGCGTGTTAGTTTTGAGTGTTTCTTGAAAATACTGTTCGTTTTTTTGGTTACGAATCGATTCTCCTGCTGCATCGGCAACCAGATTACCATTGATATCAAAAACGGCAATGCTTTCATAACTGTTTTCAATATCTAAATAGTTCCTCAGCCGTGCTTGCATCTGTTCGCGGCTGATCACTCCCCTCAATTGGCGATTTTGCAGGAATGTCAGTTTAGACAGTATTTGAATATCTCCATACCGTCTCTCCATGAAACTGCTGATATTATTTGCCAACAAAGAAGCTCTATCTTGCTTGTTGTTAACAATTTCCTTAGTCGTTGATTGGTTCACCAAGTAATAGGTGATTGCCCCAATTCCAAATACTGGTAGAGTTCCAATCACAAAGATAAAAGCGATCGCTTTATTACGTAAGCTTATCCGCTTGAGCCAAGAAATAATACGACGGCGGCGGGAATTATGAAAGTCAATTTTAGGTTGTATGACAGTTTTTTGCTGTAACGATGTTACGAAGAAACTCTGTTCAATATCTTCATTTTCGTCTTTAGCATAATTTGTATCTTTGTCAACCATTCTAACCATCTACCAATCCTCAAAAACCTTATGTTTGAATGAGTAACGTTTCAAAATTGCTAGTGGTAGATGCAAGTTTTTAGATGAGAACAAAGACTGAACAATAGCTTATAGGTGTCACACAAATAAGATTAAGTCGTTTCGCCTACATTAACATCAATAGGAAAATAAGCTAAGTATTGATTACTGCTTAGTAGATTCAATAGTATCAGAAACTAATTATTTTGTATACTCTATTTCTATTAAAATGAAATATAATTTTTTATGGTAAAAAATTATATTTCTACTGCCACTGATTCAATGGCACGTAGTAACTGTTCGCGGCTAAAGGGTTTAGAGACATAGGCGACAGCGCCTTGCTTCATCCCCCACAAACGGTCAACTTTCTGATTTTTGGAACTGCAAATCACAATTGGCACTTTTTGAGTTGCTGGATTTTTTTTGAGGAAACGGCACAACTCAAACCCGCTCATTTGAGGCATAACAACATCAGTAATTATCAAGTCAAGTTCTTCTTGTAAGGCGATTTTTAAAGCTTGTTCAGCGCTAGTTGCTTTAATAATGCGGTAAACACTATCTCTGAGATAATGACACATGAGATCCAACTGGCTAAGAGAATCCTCTACAATTAGAATCTTTTCAAGCAAAGCCATACTCGTCCTTTAATTTGAAGAAATAGTTGTTCGATTAATTGCAAGAAGCAATGGTATTGCTAAATAATGTCGCCTGATTTTTATCACTTACGCCGCTTTTTTATTAAAAAACATTAAACCCATATTTAGATATTCAAAAAATAGTCAATATCTAAATAAACTCATTTAGTATGACAAGGAATGTGGAAAGTTTTTTAGTTTAGTACCTTTACATTTTCTTGCTTCCAACCAAGAAATTTTGCAATTTGAGGAACCAGAGTCAGAGCGTTAAACGGTTTGGCGATCGCCCCCACAGCACCCAACGCTGAAAACCGATACTGTTCAGTGATATTCCACCTTGAGGTTAAAAAAATTACTGGTATTGCTTGAGTCTTGGCATTTAACTTTAGTTTTTCCAAACAATCAACACCATCCATATCGGGCATAATCACGTCTAAAATGATCGCATCTGGTTTCAACTCCTCTGCTTTAACTAAACCCTCTCTACCTGATTTGGCGACTTCTACCTCCCACCCTCCTAATGTCTGGAGACAGGTTTTCACAATCAGCTGCATATCCGGTTCATCATCAATATATAAAACTCTTTTAGTAACAGGTTTTACCATCGTCTGTTGTTTCTGCATATATTTAAGTCAAAAAATATACATTCTATTTTTCAGAATGCGAAGCTTCTGTCAGAATTACGAATGGATTCAAACCATAATTTTTTTTTCAGAATAATTAAGAGTTCTGAACTGTTTAGAAAGATTTTGATGCTTCTGTTATGAAGTTATGCAAAAAAAATGAGGAAATTCTGAGGATTGCCAAAAAGTTGTAGTGCTTGGAATTTTGTGTGTGTGAGGATAATATGAATGAAACTAAGGCAAGCTTATTCCCATTCCAGCAATTCGGCTACCTGATCCGCCAACTCTAGAGGGTCAAAAGGTTTGGGAATAACCCCTACAAGGCTTAACTGTGCAGATTGATTCAAGTTTACAGGCTGTGGTTTAGCAGTCAGTAAAATCACTGGAATTGTTTGGGTTACCGGATTAATGTGCAATGCATGTAACAGAACCAACCCGTCCATATCCGGCATCATAACATCTAGTAGAATAGCATCAGGGAGTTCGGTTGCAGCTAATGCCAGTCCTTCGCTAGCAGATCGAGCTATCAGCACTTGCCAACCTCCGATGTGTTCTAAACAAACCTTAATAACAGTACACAGGTTTATTTCGTCATCGATAACCAAAATCCGCTTTGCTAACATAGTTTAGTTTTAGCTTTCAAGCCATTTGCGAAGACAGCCAAGTCAAAACAACACATTTTTTCACAAGCTTTTGAGCGCAAATTGTGTAATTACCTGAAAATGCTACACTTTCGTAAGCGCAGCCAACCCATGAACATAATGGTTTTTTTGTAACTAAGTAAGTATAAGCGATTCAGCGCAGTATAAAGATAAATAAAAAAAAATAAGAAAATAATGAGGATTTTTTAGCTATTATTGCTTATTATTTTGTGTCTCCTCGTACATCAATTTTGATTGTGCAATACCTACGCTTCTCAACAACCTTCGCTCTCTAGCGGTTGAGGTAGAGTAAAATAGAAAACACTACCGAGTCCTAACACACTCTCAGCCCAAATTCTGCCGCCATGCTGTTGTACTATACTACGGCAGATAGCTAAACCCAAACCTGTTCCTCCTTTTTGGCGGGAGTCACTCGCATCGACTTGTTGAAAGCGTCTAAAAATAGTTTTTAGCTGGTCATGGGGAATGCCTCGTCCTTGATCTTGAATTTTAAATAAAACGTGGTCTGGCAGCGCTTGGACACTCAGCGTTACTGTACTCTGTGGAGGCGAAAATTTAATTGCGTTGCTCAGCAAATTAACAAGAGTTTGAATCATCCGGTCTGAATCTGCCCATACTTGCACCGAAGAAGGCACAACACAAAGCGTGATGTTGTTTTGTGCCGCTAGAAATTGCACGGTTTCTACAGACTGATGCATTAATGTGGCAGCATGGCACCATTGCTTTACGAAAAAGACTTTGTTCGCTTCCAAGCGCTCTAAGTCGAGAATATCATTCACCAAACGTACCAAACGTTCTGTGTCCTTGGCAGCAATTTCTAACATTTGTTTCGCAGTGTCCGGTTGGTCTTTGAGTACGCCCGCGGCGAGTAATCCCAAAGAACCGCGAATTGCAGTAAGAGGAGTTCGTAGTTCATGGCTAACAATCGAGATAAATTCTTTTTTCATTTTCTCAATTGTCAGACTTTCCGTGATATCCTCTACTAGGGCAACATGACCCATGAGTTCACCTGACTCGCAAAAGAGGGGAACTGACATAGTTCGACCAAACCGGATAGTTTTGTCCTTGTGGACACAACGAATTTTACAGCGGTATTCCTGCTTTGCTGCCACTGATGCAGCCCATTCGTGCATAATAACATCTAAATCGTCTGGGTGAACAAATTGCTTCCAGCCATCCCCCAAAGCTTCCTCAAAGGTATAGCCAAAAATTGCCTGACAGTGAGGATTAGTATAGATAATTTGCCCCTGAGCATCAGTTCTGAAAATGCCCACGGGTGCAAACTCCGTTAGAGAACGAAACAAGGCTTCGCTTTGTCGCAATGCGACTTCTGCTGAGGTGCGATCGCGCAGTTCTTCCTTAAGTTGCTGATAAAGTTCTGATTGTTGAATGGCGATCGCTACTTGGCTACTTAATTGCTTGAGCAAATCTATTTCTTCGGTTTGCCATTCTCTTGGTTCACTGCACTGGTGAACAATCAGCAGTCCCCAAACGGTATCTTGTTGGATAATGGGAACCACCAGTTCTGCCCTAACTTGAATTTCTGCTAAAAAGTCCGCAAAACAGGGTGATATTTCCTCGCTATCACGATTGGTAAGGCTGTAAATCTGTCCTTCGAGATCGCGTTTTTGGGATCGTTTGGGGAAAATCTCTTTGGGAAATTTCTGGTGTAAAGTCCTAGTCCAGTCTCCCACAACAGCTTCGGCAACGACACTGCCAGTACCATCTGGCTGAATTTGGTAGACTGAAACTCGGTCAGATGCCAGCAATTTTTGGACTTCGCTAACAACAGTGTTAAGGATTATTTCCAAGTCAAGAGACTGGTGTATTTGTTGCGTGAGTCTTTTGATTAACTGCTCTCGTCTGAGCTGCTGTTGCAGAATGAGTTGAGAGCGTTCTAGCTCAAGAGTCCGGTGTTTAACTCGAATTTCTAACTCCTCATTAAGTTGTTGTAGTGCAGCTTCAGCAAGTTTCCGCTCAGTGATATCCTGTGCTATTCCTGTAATGTACTTGAGTTGCCCTTCATCTTTAACCGGAAATCCTCGGTCTCGAATCCACCGCACCGTTCCATCTGGGCGCACGATGCGATACTCATGCTCAAACACTCCTAGATGTGCTTTTTCAACAAAAGTCGCTAGCACTGCTTCCCGGTCATCCGGATGGGTACTATTAATAAGGTTTATGTTACTGGCATACAAGCTTTCTATAGAACGCCCCCAAATTTTTTCGTATGCCGGGCTGATGTAGAGCAACTGGGGCTTTGTGGGATCTGATATCCAAAAAACATCTTCGATGTTCTCTGCTATTTGGCGAAATCGCTCCTCGCTTTCTCTCAAAGCAACTTCTGAGAGCTTCTGCTCTGTGATGTCCTCTGCTATCCCTGTTATACGCTGGACTTGTCCGAACTCATCCTTAACCGGAAACCCTCGGTCTCGAATCCAACGCACTGTTCCATCTGGACGCATGATACGATACTCATGCTCAAACAGTTCTCTGTGTACTTTATCACCAAGAACCGCTTGCACTTTTTCCCGGTCATCAGGATGTATGCTATTCATCCAATTCGTTCGAGTGGCATATAAAGTTTCACGCTTGCGCCCCCAAATTCTTTCATAGACAGGGCTAATATAAACTATTTGGCGCTTTTGAGGATCTAATATCCAGAAAACATCTTGGATATTCTCTGCTATTTGGCGAAACCGCTCCTCGCTTTCTTTCAAAGCAGCTTCTGTCTGCTTACGCTCAGTGATGTCCCGCCCCACTGATACCCAATGACTCACCCGACCTGTTTCATCCTCTATTGGGAAAATACTGAGTTCAACCCAAAATTCTTTGCCGTCTTTGGTATAGTTAATCCCTTCAACCTGCACTGGTTGACCACTTTGCCGCGCTGTACAAATTTTATCTAAAGTTGCCTTACCAGTTTTTTCTCCTACGAGAATATACGGTGTCTTGCCCAAGACTTCCTCTAAGGTATAACCTGTCATTTGGGTAAAAGCAGGGTTGGCGTAGACAATCGGGGAAGCCATAGGCTCGGTGGGGTTTGCCTCGCTAATTATTACTCCGTCATTTGTATGGACGACGACAGATTCCAGTAATCGCAGTTGTTCTTCTTTGGCTTTGCGATCGCTAATCTCCATTACAGTTACCAGCATCTGCACCGCTTGACCATCATCGTTATAAAAAAATCTTCCCTTTGCCTCAATCCAATGGATACTGCCATCAGACCCAAGAATCCGTAGTTCTTGATGATAATCACGCCGCTCAACACGTGCTTGATTCAAACATAAAGTCACAGCTTCTAGGTCACTTGGATGAATACGAGCCATAGCAGATTCGTAAGTTTCTGGAAAACTTCCAGGTGCCAACCCAAATAATTCTTCTTGAGTGCTTGACCAAACGACACAATTAGTTATCAAATTCCAGTCCCCAATCACCATTTTCGCTGCTTCCAAAGCCATGCTCAGGTGCTGGTTCTTGCTTATTTCATTAACTTTACACATGATAATTACTACAATTTGCTTTCAATTCATAATTTATTTGTGTTAAATTTAGGAAATTCAAGCTTCTTATATGTTACATTTTAAAACTATTTATTACGCATTTTTTCTAAATTTATAAAATAATTTTTAACGCCTTCAAGAATTGAGCCGTTTTTACCTGTAATATCAAATTCATCTAATTATTTACACCGCTGATTCTATGATTAAACCACAAATCTGTCGGGTCAGCATTGCCTACAAAAGTGAGCAATGCCTGCCTAACAGAAAACCACTATATCATTCAAAACTCTCTTTTGTATCCGTTTCTACCCATCTCTCTTGTCTTCTTCGGTCAATCTTAACCAGATAAATTGCGCGTTATTTAAGAAAGCAATCCTTCTAATTGTTCTAATTCTAATTGTTGTAATTTTTGTCTGAGTTGTGTCCGCTCTAACCTATTAAGAACACGGGTTATCAGTTCTTGTTCCACTATTGGCTTACGCAGATAATCATCAGCTCCTACCGCGTACACTTGACGCACTATTTTTGCATCGGAATGGACAGAGAGAAACAGCACGGGTAAATGATTCCAACGGCTGTCAGTGCGGACTACTTGGCATAGTTCAATGCCATTAAAATTTGGCATCTCAATGTCTAAAATCAGTAATTCGGGGCTAAAAGTTTCTAATTCCTTCCAAAAATGTTGAGGCTGTTGCAGTGTAGTGACTTGAAATCCCAAAGGTAAAAGCAACGATTTCACATGATTTAGCACAACCGGGTCATCATCTACAACCATAATTTTAGCTTCATCAGTACCAGCAGACTGATTCAGTGATTTCCTGACAACAGAAAGCACTTCATCCACAGGTGTAGTTTTGTGGAAAAAGGTATGTGCTCCGAGACGAGCAGCTTCTACGCGACAACGAAATTGATGGGAAGCGGTAAAAATTATAACAGGTATTTTAGGATGATTCTGGGTAATTTCTGATAGGAAGTTTAAACCATTTTCCTGTGAGTTGGAAAAAGTCAAGTCTAGTAAAATCACATTGGGAGAGTATGAGGCAAGTAGGCTTTTTGCCGTGGTCAAATCTGTAGCTATCTCTACCTGTAAGCCCCAAGCTGCGGCATCTAATTTAATTCGTTGTGTTAGGATAGTATCATCATCAATAATCAGCAGTCGCGGCAATGATAATTTAGAGGTTGCAAGGGTAGCAAGTTGAAATGGCTGCTGCTGCAATATGTTTTGTAGTGATGTTATTAATTTCTCCAATCTCTCCAACTGCCAAAGTGGATACTGCTCCCAACTTGTTAAACTTTGTAGCACGACTTCGATTTGGCGTGCTAGTTTTGAACCTTCATGAAAGCCGTAACTGCCTAAAGTACCAGCCAAGCGGTGAGCCTCTGTCTGTGCTTGCTGCATCAGATAGCTGTCTGGCTTTCCACTGGATAAGTGTGCTAGCACTTGCTCAAATAACTGCAACTGTTCCTGTAGACGGCTCCCTTTAAACTCTTCCCACATCTTTTTGACGAGAACTACAACTTCTGCTTCGGCTTTGCGACGGCAGTCGCTCATGCGGGAAACCCCCAAGACCGCGCTGCCTCGCTTTTGCGAAAGCTCAGAAGATGATAAGGAACTGCGCCTATTGTGCTTCTTTGAGTCTTGTGTGCTAGTGTCTTTTTCATGTTTTCGGAGCCGATACCCCAATCCGTAAAGTGTCTCAATCAAATCTTCGGTCATTCCCACTGCTTTTAACTTTTGCCGCAAACCTTTAATTTGGGTTGTCACAGCTTCCTCTCCAGAAGATTCAGAGGATAACCAAATGCTGTCGAGCAAAGCACTGCGAGTGAATATTCTGCCGGGATTTCGCAAGAAAAGCTCTAATAAACTATACTCTTTGGGGGTGAGGTGCAAACTCTCGCCGTTATAGGTAACAACTCTTGTGTTGATGTCTACAGACAAGTTTTCCCAACTCAATATTGTAGGTAAGATCACCTTTGCCCGCCGCAGTAAGGCTTTCATCCGAGCGACTAACTCTGACAGGTCAATAGGCTTGGTTATGTAATCATCCGCACCCGCCTCCATACCTGTAACGCGAAGGCTGGTACTATCATTTGCAGTCAGCATCAGAATGGGCATATGATAACCCTCTAGACGCAGTTGCCGACAAAGGCTAATGCCATCCATCTTAGGAAGCATCACATCTAGCAAAAGCAGGTCATATTCAAACATTTTTGCCAACTCCAGCCC
Source organism: Scytonema sp. PRP1 (assembly GCF_036697665.2). Classification (NCBI taxonomy): domain Bacteria; kingdom Bacillati; phylum Cyanobacteriota; class Cyanophyceae; order Nostocales; family Scytonemataceae; genus Scytonema; species Scytonema sp. PRP1. The sequence goes on from NZ_JBAHYJ020000014.1 coordinate 78,297, forward strand.
AGTTTCACCATCTTTTGCAGTCTCAATCTGGTAGTTGTATGCCTTGAGTGCTTTTTCAAGCAATAAAGCATTAAATTCATCATCTTCTACCAAAAGAATTTTCATGTAAAATTCTCCCCTTTTGAGACATTCATGCCTGCTGTATTGATTTTATAAATTCTTGATAAGTCGGATAGTGGTAGTGCCAAAACGAGAGCAGCCTGTGTTATGCTCAAATATCCTTTGCAGTGGTTGATCCCTACATTTTTTCATTCTCAATATGCCCGCTGCAATTTTGCGCCCACTTGAACAGCAGAAGGTAATATCTTTATACATAAGAATGAGAACACACTTTTAAGTTGTATTTGTATAGAGACTCACCCTGAATATCTCTAAGTGCCAAGTTCTTGAACTAGTCGTAAAGTACAAGAAGTTGACTATTGGCTACCAGAAATCCAGTATATCTAGAATAGTAGAAATTTTTTTAAAATCTATCCAAGATTAAGCTAATAGTTTCCAAAATTGGTCAAAAATCTATCAAGAGTATGGCAATGAAAAAAAAAGAATGTTAAAAATCGTAGTTGCCAAGCCTAAATTGTTACAACTACTTACGTGTTATTTAGTAAAAAGCAACACTGATTATTGCTAATTTTCTGTATTCTACTATACTTAAGTCCGTTTTGCGGTCATTTTTTGTAAATTTTTTTATCTGAATAGAATATAAAAATATTGAGTTAACAGTAAACAGTTATAATTATCATTTGCATTTACATTTGTAAGAGCAATATTAAGCTAAAGATTATTAAGCTAACAAATGGATTTGTGGAGAAATTCCAAAAATCTTTAGTGACAGAAACTACCTGATAACTGAACACTGCTAAAAAAAGCACTTGAATGATATGTCATAACTAACTATGAATCAGGGGCAACAAACGGCTATTGAAGGCATCTACGAAGTGTGTATTGGGGTTAAAGAGCCAATTTCTGCCATTCAGTACTGGGAACTATTTGGCTACCGCGTTGGTCAAGTAGGTGAATTATCACAAGCCGCAGCTTACCAATTATATGGAGTCAATTCATCTTTACGTTCGATTCGCCTTTACCACCAGTATACAGATCATGGTTTGCTTCGTCTGATGATTTGGCAAAATCCTACTAATGAGGGATTAGGGATGGGGTCGATGAAAGTGAAGGGAAATCGCTGGGCAACGACCTTAACGGATGATGTGTTAAGCATCTTAAATCATGTGGAGGAGGCTAAAACAGCCGGTTGGGCGATTAAATATACATACCCTCACTGGGAAATTATTTACAACAAGGACAAGAAAAGCCGTCCTTTTATCGAACCAGTGATCGGGGTGCGAGAAATGCTTTTGTTGCAACCCTTGACGCGACAGGTTTTCTTTCAGAGGTTTGGTTATACTCTGCCACATTACGGAAACATCAACAAAAATTCCACCCTCAAAACCAGCCAGTTTACTCATATGGGCTTGGTCATTCAGGATGACAGCAAAGAAATTCTAAAGTTTTATGACGAAGTTTTGGGTTTGCTGCGCGTGCGTGACGATGTAGAGACAAGCTACGAATCTTCCTTAGCAGGTCGAGAGATTTTTGACCTCCAACCAGGGGAGAAGTTTTCTCTTACCGCCTTTGATGATCCCAGATCTTCAACAACAAACGTGTTTGCTGCCCGTTCCGGTAGACTTTATATCATTCGCTTTCCTGATTATATCAAGTTAAATTCCCAGTTTGAAGCCGCGCAACCAGGTTGCTTGGGAGTTTGTCTTTACACCTACCGGGTACGAGGACTAGATCTGTACTACGATCGCATTAAAGCAAGTCCCGTGCAGAAGTATACACACATAGTTGCCAACGAGTTTGGAGAGCTGAGTTTCTCCTTCGTTGCACCAGATGGCTACTTTTGGACCTTGTTAGAAGCTGTATAAAGTTGTTAAAACGGAGATGAAGTGTTGTAAATTTACATTGGGAGATATTAACAATGCCCAGTTACCAAACTAAAACACAATGGCTAGCTTTGGTTGTACTTGGGATTGTGTCTGCACTCCTACTGGTAGTCGCAATCACAGCATTCAGAATATACTTTTACGGCAGCGCTAACCGTATTGTCAAAGCTGATGCTGCAATAGTTTTGGGAGCAGCAGTTTGGGGAGACGAACCATCTCCAGTTTTCAGAGAAAGAATTAACCACGCAATAAACCTTTACAAAAGAGGAATTGTCCGCAGCATTATTTTCACAGGTGGCGTTGGCAAAAACGATCATCTCGCTGAAGCCGTTGTCGGCAAACGCTACGCAATGGCGCGTGGGGTAAAACCAGGCAATATTCTCATCGAAACAGAATCGCATACAACTCACCAAAACCTGGAGTATGCTCAGAAGGTGGCTTCTAAGTTTCATCAATCCAAGTTTCTCATTGTCAGTGACCCCCTGCATCTGAAGCGAGCCGTGTTAATGGCACAAGACTTGGGAATGGATGCCTATCCATCCCCTACACCCACCACTCGCTACCGCAGTTTCAAAAGCCAGTTTGATTTTCTGATGCGAGAGACATATTTTTACTTTGTCTACCTCGTGTTAAAGTACTGACCAAGAACTCAGAACTGAGAACTCAGAGTTCTGAGTTCTTTTCAAATTCTTGTGGAGTGAGCCGGAAAGTCATTGGTGTCAACTCAAGGTGAAAAGCAGTATAGAACAAGCTTTTAGAGATTGCCTCGTTCCCAGCCTGAGGCTGGGAATGCCTATTGGGGGCTGCTCTGCTGCCTACCTTAAGAGCGGCAGAGCCGCTTCAATTGCCTTTCCAGGTGGAACCTGGAAACGAGATTAAAGACAGGTTTTTAGCTTAAGTTGACACCAATGGCATCTTGCTCGCCCAGATAATGCAAGCTTATTGTGGAACAGCTTAAGAGTTAACTCTTGATTGCAAGAGCCTTAATGAGAAAATTAAATCTCCTCCGCTTCTGGTAGCGGAAAGGTTTCACCAGCTAAGTAAGCATCAAAGTGCTGTTGGAAGTAAAGCCAAGAAGTCATATCTTCCACATCAAGAAACGATTTAGGTGCATTCTTGTACAAAGGAACCCGGGTATTGATTTCATCTTGCAGCAATTGCGGCAACTCGCTAAAGCCATTCACTTTGCTTCCATAAGCACTGTAGATCAGATGACCGAGGCGTGCGCCCATCTTCATCCAAGGAAGCCATTGACCAATTCTATCCCAACTCAGCTTGAGTTCAGTCACACTCTTGAGTTGAGAGTTGAATAAATCTGCGGTTGGAACAGTTAATTTAAACAACTCTGCCGCTTGATAAATGCTGTGTGGGCTATATTCTGCAAACTTGGGATTTTCCCCCAAAGGATTGGGATAAGTGGGAAATATATCAAACACGAAGGTTGTACTGTCTCCTTCTACAGGTGCGGGAAACTTGCTTTTAAAATGACCCTGCACAGGATTATTGGCAACGTGTACCACTGGGACTGTTTCTCCTGTCCAAGGATTCTCCCACTTATGCAAAATCTCACTTGTTTCTGGGTTGAGGTAATAAGTCAGTTCCCTTGAGGTAAAATCCCAGCTACCCTCTCCTGTAGGAATACACCTACTCACGCTCATACCGACAATTTTAAATAAGAGTTTTTTCTTTTCTCCTGGGAGAAAAGCGTAAATATTGCCTTTCCAGACGAGAAAGGTTGATTCGTTGGGGTCTAGGGATGAACGAGTTTTCACCCAGTGCTGGGCATCAAATTCTTTGATGTGTGCGACCATCTACAGCATCCTTGGTTTGTGAGTGAGGGAAAAAGACCTTTTGAACCAGGGGTAATTTAGCAGCAGCTACCAATTTACACTAGATTTCGGTCAAAAATGCGGTTTAGGGCTATTTGGAACCGCAGATACACGCAGATAAACACAGAACAATTTATCGCACGTTGATTTGACCCCATCCCTAGGTAGGTTCTTCTAGTTGATTGTCAAGACGGCGAAATAAATATACCCATATTGGCAGGGAACTGTTAATCGCGATCAGTCGCACCAAATGACCTGCTGTAACAATTTCAACATTATGATGCAATGTTAAGGCAACTAAAATCATTTCTGCTGAACCTCCGGGTGCTGTTACTAACAAACACGTTAACCAGTCCCAGGAAGTTAATTCCATAGCAAGGATGGTGGCGACTCCCCCTGCAACAAGGGTCATTCCTACAGACATCAAGGCGTAGACTATACTCCTTTTCCCAAAAGTGGGTTTGTCACCCCAATACTCACCGATGGTAATTCCCAGAAGCATTTGACCTACTATGTTGACTAAAGGCGGCAAGATAAAGTTAATATCACCTATAAAAGGCAGCCAATCCAGCAAGGGATTAAACGCGATCCCGGCAACTATTGCACCGAAAAATTCACCAGCGGGAATTTTGAGTAATACAGCAAGATATACTCCTAAGGAGCCAAATAGCAATGCCAATAATAGGAATCCTAATTGGGATGGGTCGAGACTGAATAAGACAGTTTTAATGGGAAGTGCTTGTGGGTAAACTTGATGACCGGATAAGACTTTAGCAACTAGGGGAATGAGAAAAACTACGCTCGTCACGCGAATCGCTTGTACGAGTGCTACAAGGGTAACATTTCTGTTGTAGTCTGCGGCGATCGCCGACATCATTCCTACACCGCCAGGAACTGTTGCCAACATTGCCGTTAAGAAATTCGTTTTGCTTAAGCGTGAGTAAATATAGCCAATCAGAGTACCGCACAGCAACAGGAAAAAGGTAAGAAGAGCAAAAACAGGAAAACAAGAAGCAACATTAGCGAGATCCGCGTGGGCAATAGAAAAGCCGACATTCAGCCCAACAAGTGCCATTCCTGTCTTTCTGGCAACCCGGTTGGGTTTGGGGGTATAGCCACCCCAAACTCGATACGTCTGAAGCACCACTGCACCAGAAACAATACCGCCAAATATCCAAGCAACTCCTCCAATCTGGAACCTTGTCAAGATTAAACTTAGGGGTAAGGCTAGAAGCATTTCCCACCCCAAGACAATCAACGGCTTGACAGATATTTGCTTCGCAACAATGACTTGCTCTTGAGTACTAACTTCTTTGGGAGTCGCTACGCTTAAGGTGTGATTCATCAATTCGCGTTTTTTAAATGAATTTACGATTTACCCCAAGCTAGCGCGATCGCACAAAATACGCAGCGACTCATTGACGTACATCTTAAGTAAATATAAAACTTTAGAACGCAGAACACAGAACGCAGTTGTCAACTGTTAACTGTTAATTGTTAACTGTGAATTGTCAACGGTTAACATTCTGATACTCTCGCTGCGTGCGTGCCGTGCGGCTTTCAAGTACAATCTTGCAGTAAAATTTCCTCTGTGTCTGGCTTTTAGACAAGAGTATTCTACTTCATTTACTTGCAATCTGCTGTATCTAATGGTACGTGACAGGAGCATGATGAACAACTTCTACATTTTGGATAGTGACTAATCCATCTCTGACCATTTCTCTGACTTGGGGTAAAAGTTCTGCAAGTGCTTCTTCTGTGTCAATCATTGTCACTACTATCGGTACGTCAGAGGACAACTCCCATAATTGAGAGGTCTGACAAGTTGTTTGTTTGCCAAACCCTGCGATCGCTTGCGTCACCGTTGCACCAGCAATTCCCCGTTTTCGGGCAAGTCCAATTAAAGCGGAGTACAACGGTTGATGATACCAACGATCCGATTTCCCGATGTAGATTGTCAGTTGTTTCCAGACTGCCATAACAATTATCAACCTCCACAAGCTGGCTATGGCTGCGCCTAACTAAATGCTGCTCATTTCCAGTATTGCACTGCTTGCCTTAAACAAACTGTCTGTTAACAATTTGCCATCTAGACTTCCTTTGCATTGTACTTTCGCCACACCGGAACGGTTGGGGACAGGACACCAATGTAGTGAAAGTGCATGCACTTCCATTACATATCACCGAGTTTTACCAAAAATTCTTAACTGAACGGTATTGGCTTATGTCTGGTTTTTGGTGAGCATTACCGGAAATATACTGAAATTTTTTCAAAAATAAAACCGGATTGCTATATATTTAAATACTGGTTCAAAATTTTGACTCCTGAGTTGTGAGTTCTAAGTACTTTTTCGGTAAAGATTTTTAAGGCTTAGAGTAAGGGAGCATCCCAAATGTTTGAGTTTATTTTAAAACGCAAAGGGTCGCAGAGGTTGGCGCAGCGAAAAGTTCTGCAGGAGGTGAGACCAGTGCTGCAGGAGGAGCCAGCACTGCAGGCGGGTTTCCCGCCGTAGGTGACTGGCGTCGGTTTCCCGACCTAGGCAACTGGCGAACCCGAAGGGGTTTCCCGACCTAGGAAACTTTTCAAGACAAAGGAACACAGAGTGTGAATCAGAACTACTTTGTTTTGCGTTTTGAAAAAATTGGGATGCTCCCTAGAGTAAAACTTTCACCAAATAATCGATTAAATAGTTAAAGTACGCCCTCAACTCGACAACTGCTTCAGTTGAGACTTGCGCTGAATTTTCCCAATAGCTTATATACTTATCTTGAATCAATTTGAATGCTTTCACATATGTCTCAACTGACGGCTGATGGTGAGTGATGATTCCTTGATAAAGTAAACGGGCTTCAATTCCATTTTCCAAGCAGCTTCCAAGCAGCTTTAAATATCTACCAAGGTTATGACGAAATACTTCTCTTTGGGGATGTTGCGAACCCAATAACTCATCTGCTACTTCTTGTGCTAATTCTTCTCGATGAGCTAGTAGCCAAAATCCTGCTTCTAGACAAGCTGCTGATTGTGCCTCTAAGCTTGGTAGTGAGGTAGTCAGCTGTTGGATCTGTGCTAGAGATTGTTGGAGTTTGTGCTGTTTGCCTTGAACATCTGCAAGGCTTGCTTCCCGGTCTGAACGCTTATTCTCCTCTAGCTCGCGGATTAAATTTTCAACACTTGGTTTGATGTTCTCAATAATGATATCTGTCTGCTCCTTCAGCACGTCCAGCACTTGCTGACGCAATTCGTACTCTAATAACCTGTCTAACCGATTTTTTGTACTATCTTGCAGAATATTGAACTGGTGTTGTAACTGCCCAATAAGCGACTCCAGACGTTGTTCTGTGTTTGGTAAACCTTGATAGAAATGTCGTTCCAGAGAATCGACTCGTTTTTGCAGAGATTTGACAGATGCTCTATTTAACCAAGGGCTGATGATAAATACTGCAAAGTCCTGCAAAATCTTGATAGACTTCTGCACAACTCCTACTTTGTTTATGTTTTGCGCCATTACACTTGTCCTCGGAGGTGATGACTGATCCATTCGATTCCCAGGGTTAAGCCCATTTTTGGGTTATTGTCTAGAGCAGTCAAAAATACGACTTATATGCCAATAGTTCCTTACTTTCATGCTTAGAATGCTGTTATCCCAAGCAAATACAGTTCTCAACCTACTCATTCAACCTTGTAACTAGCTATACTAGCCTAGTTGTCAGAAATATCACGCAGCAATGATTGACTAATTTCTAAATATAAACTACCACCAGAAAATTTTCTACGTTTTAGGAAGAGAAAGAGAAATAAGTTTTAGCCTTATTTTAGGAAAATACTTCTATTTTTTTGTTTTTTGGAGAATTTACTCAATTTTCTTGCAGATTTGCCAATTTTACTCACGAAATACTGTAGAAAATATCTACACATAAACCTTTTTTACTGATTTTTGTAATTTTGCTAAAAATTTTGTTTAAAACAGAATTTTTTGGATTTTGGCTCTGCCCATGTCCTGAGGATGTTTAGTTAAACAACTGTAGGGATTAGCAGGATTTAATGTATAGCCAGCAACGAAGCTCATACTATAAACAATTAAAAATTACTACTTAAGATAGTTGTTGTTGCATAAACAATAAATTATGAAGTGTAGGGATGCTGGTTATACTCGTCATTTGTCTAGCAGCCCTGAATTATTAGTAATGGCAAAGAACGGCTTTGAATGAACATCTTAGAAATTATGCCGAATTGCTATTTTGTTAAAGAAGGTATATGAAAAAGTAAAATTATTGAAAAGGAAAATTGTATTGGCAAATACAAAAAAATGAAGCCTAGATTGAAAGAAGATACCAACACGCTTAGTGGGAAAACCGTACTTAATTGGAGCGCAATTTCTACCTGGTGGATCTGTGTTTGGGTCGATACAATGAAAATGCGGCTTAAGTAATGCTGTTGCTAGCAAATTACAGAATCAGTACAGCATTATAAGGAGAGCATTCAACATGAGAAATCAAATTAAAACGGCTGTATTACTAGCTTTATTAAGTGCAATTTTGATTGCCATCAGCTACTGGGTGATTGGCGGAACCAGTGGTATTATTATAGGAATTGTCATAGCAGCAGTGACAAACTTATTTTCTTGGTACCAATCTGATAAAATTGCGCTGGCGGCATACCGTGCTGTGCCAGTATCACCGCAGGAAGCACCAGGGCTATATCAGATGGTGCAAAGATTGTGCGCACGCGCTAATCTGCCGATGCCGAGAATTTACATTGTTCCTAGCTCAGCTGCCAACGCTTTTGCAACAGGACGTGATCCAGAACACGCCGCTGTCGCAGTAACAGAAGGTATATTAAATTTATTACCAGAAGACGAACTCGAAAGCGTCATCGCCCACGAACTCACCCACGTTGCCAACCGTGACACCTTAACACAGGCTGTTGCGGCAACAATTGCAGGTGCTATATCGTTTTTAGCTCAAATCGTCAGCTACAGCGTTTGGTATACTCCATACTCACGCAATGACCGCAATAATGGTCCAAATCCTTTAGGGATGCTGTTGACAATATTCCTTGCCCCAATTGCTGCAACAGTAATTCAACTGGCAATTTCACGCACGCGGGAATTTTCTGCAGATGCAGGTTCTGCTAGATTAACTGGTAATCCTCGCGCCTTAGCCCGTGCGCTGCAACGTTTAGAAGCAACAGCAAGGCAACTACCTCTGCAAGCTAACCCAGCTTTTGAGCCACTGTTGATTATGAATGGATTCTCCGGACAGTTCCTCGGTAACTTGTTCTCCAGCCACCCTTCGACTGAAGCACGAGTTGAGGCATTGCTAAAGTTAGAACAAGAACAACTGTCTAGAACCTCAGAGTTTTCATTTAGGCGATAAAGGGACTGGGAACTGGGGACTGGCGACTGGGCAATACTCGCACCTTACCCCAATCCCTAATCCCCAATCCCTAATCCCTAATCCCTACAGGGTGCAGCTATCATGCGACAAGTACAGTATTGCATAAAGGAGCCTAACCATGACTTACAATGCAGATAACGAAGAAAACTTAGTCATCGTACAAGTCAGCCCTCAAACCCATGAGGTGGTAGAAACTGAATTGGCTGGCGAAACCGATGAGGTGAAGGATGAAACCAAAGCACTGATTGAGGCGATTAGAAGACGCGCTCAATCCGAGGCAGAATCAGCAGGTACCCTCACCCGTGAAACCTATTTGAATGCAGTACGTCAAGCACGGGAAGCCCTGGAAGGCGATAAACTCATTGAGCGCGATCGCATTGAACACGCGTTTGCAGTCCTGCAGCAGGAAGCTGAGAAAAACTGGCACTTGCTGTTCAAAGAAATAGGAGAACTAGGCGATCGCTTCCAAGCCGCTGCTAAAGCCGCATGGGATGCTTTCAATGCTCCTCGCCCTCAACGTTAATGTTTCACCCACAAAACAAATGCCATGCTGTAGAGACGTGCGATCGCGCGTCTCTACATTTTTGCGTTAGATTTCTTGAACCGGAACGACTAGAATGACTAAATGATGCTAGATAATAAAAAAGCTCTAACATTAACTTGGATTCTCTAGCTCGGTTATTAAGAATTAACACTTATGCGAACTTACTATTGCGGCGAACTCCGAAAAGAACAGATTGGAGAAACTGTCACCTTGTACGGATGGGTGGACCGTCGCCGCGATCATGGGGGTGTGATATTTATAGATTTACGCGATCGCAATGGCATCGTCCAAATCGTCAGCGATCCGCAGCGTACTCCAGATTCCTACGAATTGGCAAATACCCTACGAAATGAATACGTTGTTGAAATCACAGGTAGAGTGACGCAACGTCCGGAAGAATCGCTCAACCCCCGCATACCTACAGGCGAAGTTGAAATTTACGCAGATAGAATTAAACTCCTCAACTCAGTCCGCAAACAGTTACCATTCCAAGTTTCCACCGCTGACGGCGATCAAGTGCGGGAAGATTTGCGGCTGAAGTATCGTTATTTAGATTTGCGGCGCGATCGCATGGCACATAACTTGCAACTGCGTCATCAAGTCGTTAAAGCTATGCGCCGTTACCTAGAAGACGTGGAAGGTTTCATGGAAATCGAAACCCCCGTCCTCACCCGTTCCACTCCCGAAGGTGCGCGGGATTACATCTTACCCAGTCGCGTCAACCCTGGCGAGTGGTTTGCCTTGCCGCAATCACCGCAGCTATTCAAACAGTTGCTGATGGTATCAGGTTTTGACAGATACTATCAAATTGCCCATTGCTTTCGTGATGAAGACTTACGCGCCGACAGACAACCAGAGTTTACCCAGTTGGACATGGAAATGAGCTTCATGTCCCAAGAAGAAATTATCGAACTCAATGAAAAGTTAGTTCGTCATATCTTCAAGACAGTAAAGGGCATTGAAATACAGCTTCCCTTTGCGCGTCTCACCTACGCCGAGGCGATGGAACGCTATGGCAGTGATAAACCAGATACACGTTATGGTTTAGAACTCGTCAATGTCTCGGATGTCCTTAAAGACTCTGGTTTCAAAGTCTTTCGCGAAGCCGTTGCCAATGGTGGTATTGTCAAAATTCTTCCTATTCCCAACGGAAACGATTTAATTTCCAACGTGCGTATCAAACCAGGCGGCGACTTATTCAAAGAAGCTAGCGAAGCCGGTGCCAAAGGTTTAGCTTACATCCGAGTACGAGATGACGGTGAAATTGACACCATTGGCGCGATTAAAGACAACCTCACCGCAGAACAAAAACAGGAAATTTTGCGCCGTACAGATGCAAAACCTGGTCATTTGCTGTTGTTTGGGGCTGGTGACGCAGCTACTGTTAATAAAACTTTAGACAGGTTGCGGCAAGTTGTCGCCAGGGAATTCGGGTTAATCGATCCAGAAAAAATCAACTTGCTCTGGGTGACAGACTTCCCGATGTTTGAATGGAATGCACAGGAAAATCGCCTAGAAGCCTTGCACCATCCATTTACAGCACCTCATCCCGATGATTTGAGCGACTTGAAAACTGCAAGAGCGCAAGCTTACGATTTAGTGTTTAATGGGTTTGAAGTTGGCGGCGGTAGTCTGCGGATTTATCAACCAGAACTACAACAACAAGTCTTTGAGACAATTGGCTTTTCTCCTGAGGAAGCGCACAATAAATTTGGCTTTCTGTTGGAGGCGTTTGAATATGGCACACCGCCTCACGGTGGTATTGCCTACGGTTTGGATCGCTTGGTGATGTTGCTAGCTGGGGAAGAATCCATTCGGGATGTCATTGCTTTTCCAAAGACGCAACAAGCGCGTTGTTTGTTAACAGATGCGCCTTCGCAAGTTGATGCAAAGCAGCTCAAAGAGTTGCACGTTGCCTCGACTTACAAGCCAAAATCCTAGTTATTGAAAACCACCGATGCACACAGATAAATTATTTTTGTTTATCTGCGTGCATCTGCTATAGGCTGCGGTTCCAAACACCTAAAACCTGATTTCTGCAATAAATTTGATAAGTCTTTCTACATGGGAAACAGCTTAATGTACATCCGCTTTTTCTCAGTTCATGATTTGCCTTTGGCACAGACTGATAAACCCTACTTAATTGTATGAAGACAACCGTACTTCTTACAAAGTCAGAAACCCCACGGATAAATCCGGGGGCTTGAAAAAGCCCATCTGACCAGCCTGAGTTCTTAACCGAACTACGTTAGAGGCAAGAGTGATAAAAGCGTAAAATATGAAAATTTAACTGTTTCAAACTCATCTTCCCGAGGTGGGCAAAACACTACTTCAAATTTCGTGTTCTCTGCATTTTCAGTGCATACAGTATTAGGGCAATATAGCAGGTGTCAGCAGTAAAAACACTGCAAGAATTACTGAATAACACCTGGTAACTAGTAACTAATGCAGAGGTAAATAGTTTATGATGATTCGCTACTGGCAACCTTTCAGAGAATTAGAAAACCTTCGCCGTCAGATGGATCAAGTGTTTGATGAGCTAACGGCTCAAACTAGTGATGCACCATCTGCTGCTTGGGCTCCTGCTGTTGAATTAATTGATGCAGGTGATAACTTGATTTTAAAAGCACAGCTTCCTGGTGTTGCAGCAAAGGATGTGGATGTGCAAGTTACTCGTGATGCTATTTCTCTTTCTGGAGAACGTCAGCGCCAGCATAACGACTCCAACCACCTGCACTCTGAATTCCGTTATGGTCAGTTCCAGCGCATTATTAACTTGCCAGTTGCAGTGCAAAATGACAACGTACAAGCTGACTACCGCGATGGTATTTTGACTCTTACCCTGCCTAAGGTAGAAGAAGTCCGTAATCGTGTGGTCAAGATTAATCTAGGCGAACTATCTCCCTCTACTTCTGGTCAAACCCTCGAAGCCAGTGCCAAATAACTTCTAATACAAAATCTGCTTAATCAATTATCGTCAGTTTCCTCACCTTTGAACTCTCTCCCAAGGTGGCAAAGAAAGGAGTTAGGGGTGAGGATTTTTGTGCTGGAACGCTATTTCAACCAATCCCCAGTCCCCTTTACACAAAAACCCGCCAAAGCGGGCTAATACACAACAAAACTATGAACTAGAACAATAAAATCTTGACTTAGCTAAAATACTTCATTTCTGCTTCCAATAGCCGAATTAGGTTTTCATCGCCCTTGGCTCTAGCTACTTCTAAGCGATGTTCTAAGCTTCTTTTAATATTCGATTGATGCACTTCCCGTGCCTTTGTTATTGCTTGCACTCTGTTCTTGGTCATTTTGACAATTAGCCTCTTTAACTTCTCCATTATATGTCTGCTTTTCATAACATAGCAAATTTTTCGTAGCTAATGTTACAGACAAATGAAATGTCATATATATTAATCAACCAGAAATATATTATAGCCAGATGCATCCTAACCCCATGATCACTATGCTCAGCGATTTTGGCGATCGCGATATTTATGTCGGCGTGATGAAGGGAGTCATTGCCCAAATCAACCCCCAAGTGAGGGTGGTAGACTTGACACACCAAATTCCCCCGCAAAATATTGCAGCGGCTAGGTTTTGCCTAATGAATGCTTACCCCTACTTTTCAGATGGAACTGTGCATTTAGCAGTGGTCGATCCGGGTGTAGGAGGAACGCGACGGGCGATCGCAGTACAAGTTGCCAATGGCTATCTGGTGGGACCAGATAATGGCACATTCAGCGGATTATTAAGTCAAAGCCCAGCGATCGCAGTAGTAGAATTGACAAACCCTGATTATTGGAGAACCCCTCAACCGAGCAAGACTTTTCACGGTAGGGATATTTTTGCGCCAGTCGCTGCACATCTTGCCAACGGAGTCCCTTTTCAAGAACTGGGGAATCCAATTAACTCAGCAACTTTGGTACAAATGGATATATCTGGATGTATTTTAACAGAAACTGGTATCGCAGGTTCCATTCAATATATTGACCACTTCGGTAACTTAGTCACCAATATTCCAGGAAATTACGTGCAAGGCAAAACTTGGTATGTCAAAGCAGCTGGGTTAACGATGACAGGATGTGAAAGTTATAGTGAGGTGGAAGTTGGAGAGGCGATCGCACTCGTTGAGAGTCACGGTTGGGTAGAAATTGCCATCAATCGCGGTAACGCACAGTCACAGTTGCAGATACACTTGGGAGATACGGTGGAACTTGCTTTTTAAGCTTAGGCAGTTTTTTAGAACTGGGGACTAGGGACTAGGGACTGGGGACTGGGGAAAGATTTCTAGAAATTTCTACCAGATCACAGGCAAGGGTTAGTACTTATTAGTATAGAAATTGTGGGTTGAAAATTTTTTTGCTCTTATGACCAAGTCATCCAAAATGTCAAATCTAAAATAACTATGACTCAGCAAACAGTATATGTACCAGAAGTTTATCAAGGTCAGTTTGGAGAATTTACTCTAACTGAGGGCGATCGCACAGGCGTGATCATCTACCGTGCTGGATTAATGGTAGCTGCACTCAGTTTTGCGATCGGCAGCGCTTTGGTTGTGCTAAACAATAACCCAAATTTCCAACTCCTAACGCCTTTATATGCCTGTTTTAGTCTGGCGCTTGGTGTCAGTTTACTGACTATCCATATATATATGGCGTTTCTGCACCGACTGTTGCAAGTTTTTTGGGGTATTGGCAGCATCACCGCTGTTATCCTGGCATTATCTAGCAGTACACCTTTAGCTGTCACCGTTTACACGCAACCACTGACGTTGTTGGGAGTAGGCTTTACCTTTGTCGCTTTGACAGGGATTTACTTCAAAGAAGCATTTTGCTTCAATCGTCTGGAAACCAAAATACTGACGCCAATAGTGCCGGTACTACTGCTAGGACATATGCTTGGAGTCTTGCCAACACAGGGAGAACAGGTTTTATTAGGACTGTGGGCAATTTTGTTTGTGGTGTTTGCAGTGCGTAAAGCAATACAAGCAATTCCTCCGGATATTGGGGATAAATCTGTGTTTGAATATTTGAAGACTCAGCGTTTAGCAAAGGTGTAATGCCTACAAAAACTCGTTATAAAAAGCACAAGTTCCCCAAAATTCAGTTCATAAAGCGGCAAGAAATGTGGATGCTTACCCTTCAAGGATTGGTAAGTATATTCGTAATTGCCGCTATTTTATTAGTTTTCATGATAACTCACATACACCCATTTCTCGCAGTCACATCCCCGATTAAAGCAGAAGCGTTGGTTGTGGAAGGATGGCTAACAGACGAAGCACTAAAACAAGCGTTTGCCGAGATTTCCACTGGTACCTATCGCCAAATTTTTACCACAGGAGTACCCGTGGAAAGAGGTTCCTATCTGGTTAAATACAAGAATTTTGCAGAAATTGCCGCAGCAACTCTCAAAGAAATGGGTGTACCAAAAGAAAAGCTGGTCGTTGTTCCGACACCTAAAGTTATTAAGGATCGTACCCATGCCTCTGCGGTGGCATTTCATCAATGGCTATCAAGTTCAAATGACCAGCTAGAATCAGTAAATTTGTTTACAAATGATGCCCATGCCCGTAGAAGTTGGCTGATATACAAACAAGTCCTTGCTCCCAAAATCAAAGTGGGAGTGATTGCCGCCGATCCATCAGAATACGATCCAAAGAAATGGTGGGTTTCTAGCGAAGGTGTGCGGACAGTCATTTCTGAAGCGATCGCTTATATTTATGCCTTATTTGTGAAGTGGAAAGCCTGAAAAAGAACTAAGTACATGATTCCATAAGTTCATAGCGAAAACTTGAACAAAGACTCTGTGTACCTTTGCGTTTACCGAGAGCGTTCCTCTGCGTTTAAAAACCTTACGAATTAATGAAATGCTGTACTAAGGGAACTTCACGTTCCCACGACTTTTTTGATAGCTGAGTCGTACCAGAATTTTGCGCTGGATTGTATTATTTATATAGTAGTATAGTCAGTATTTTTAAGAAACTTTGGTTGTCTAACGGAGGCAACTTAAAAGCAGCACAAGCGCATGACTAGGTATTTGCGCTTTCAAACGAAGCGTGTTAATTCATTTTTCGTTCCGAACGCAATGACATCCACTCTTCCCCAATTTCAGTTGCGCGACTACCAAATCGAACTCATCCAACAGGTTTTTCGCCATTGGGGAGTGGGAGAACATCGCGTTATGGTACAGCTACCAACTGGAGGCGGTAAAACTATTATCTTCTGTGCGATCGCCAACGAGTTCACTAAACAATCAGAACCTGTACTTGTCATCGCCCACCGGGAAGAATTAATCACCCAAGCCGCCACCAAACTGGAAGCCGTTGCCGGTGTACCTGTAGGTATCATCAAAGCTGGGTACAAACCCAATCCCGATGCACTGCTACAGGTGGCGTCCATCCAAACCTTAATCCGCCGTCAGCCGCCACCAGCATCGCTTGTCATTTTTGATGAGGCACATCACTGTCACAGCCGCACCTACGCCACTGTATTTAAACACTACGCAGAACAGGGTAGTTATATCTTAGGTTTTACCGCCACCCCTATGAGAACGGATGGTAGGGGGTTACGCTGGTTGTATAGCGCCACACCAGGGTTTGAATCGTTAATTTGTGGTCCATCTGTTAACCAACTCATTGCTGCTGATTATTTAGCACCTTTTAAGCTTTACGCACCTGCACATATCATTCGTGCCAGTGGCGCTGGGTTAAAAACCACGGCTGGGGATTACAACAAAGCCCAACTGGAAAAGTTCGTCAAAAAGACTTTAGTTGTTGGCGATGTGATTGAGACTTGGAAAAAACACGCCTCTGGACGGCGGACGGTGCTGTTTGCCGTGTCTGTAGACCATTCCAAAGAACTCGCCAATGCTTTTTGCGAAGCAGGAATACCCGCAGCCCACTTGGATGGCGATACACCAATGTCAAAACGGCAAGATATTCTGGCGGAATTTGCCACTGGAAAGGTGTTAGTCCTGTGCCAGCATTCTATCGTGACTGAAGGTGTGGATATCCCACTGATAGAAGCGATTCAATTTACTCGCCCCACTAAAAGTTTGACGGTTTGGTTTCAGGCGATCGGCAGAAGTTTAAGACCAGCACCAGGAAAAACTCACGCTATCATCATCGACCACACGGACACCCACATCAACCTGCCGTGGCCCGATAACGACATTCCTTGGAGTCTGGATCCGATTAGCCTTAAGCTGGGTCCGGGGGTATTGCAATGTCCCAACTGTCGTCACGTATTTCGTCCCACCCAATCGGAGAGAAACGCAACATGGCTACCTGTCCGGCTTGTCAAGGGAAATTTATCTTTGTTAACAAGCCAAGAGATAAAAAAGGGGTACAAGAGTTCTCTATTTTGGAAGTTTTACCAGCCGAATTTGCAGAAATCGTTGTTGAGTACAATCCCCTGAAGCTGGCGGTAGTACAACAAATGATTAATATTCAACAAGAGAAAGGGTATCAAAAGGGCTGGGTTTATCATCAACTCAAAGATTTACCAGAATTGAACCTCAGCTTAAGCGACTGGCAGGAAGTCGCCCGAAGATTGGAGTACAAACCAGGCTGGGCTTGGCACAAGTGGCAGGAGATGCAGGAACGATATGGACTGGATTCTGCTTAGTACAGCATTTCATGAATTGGTAATGTTTTTAAACGCAGAGGAACGCAAAGGTAGCGCAGCGAAAAGTTCTGCAGGAGGTGAGACCAGTGCTGCAGGAGGAGCCAGCAGTGCAGGCGGGTTTCCCGCCGTAGGTGACTGGCGTCGGTTTCCCGACCTAGGCAACTGGCGAACCCGAAGGGGTTTCCCGACCTAGGAAACTTTTCAAGACAAAGGGACGCAAAGTCTTCGTTTAAGTTTTTGCTATGAAAGAGATGCAATCATGTGCTTAGTATGATTTATCAATAATTGCGTGTGTCTTTGCTTGGACAATCTGGGAATAATAAACCCAGTGGCTTGAGGATAGGGAATTGGGACAAGAACGTGCATACTGGCTAGCTTGGTCACAAATTTCTGGAGTTGGTCCAGTATTATTACAACGGTTGCAGCAGCATTTTGGTACACTGGCAGCAGCTTGGGAAGCTACGCCTGCCCAGTTGGGAAAAGTAGAAGGTTTTGGTTTTCAGACTCTGCAAAAGGTTGTGCAACAACGTTCCCGTCTGCAACCTGAACAATTTCTTGTGCAACACCAAGAGCAAAACCCGAATTTCTGGACACCAGCAGATGCAGACTATCCCCGGTTACTGCTGGAAATTCCCAGTCCACCGCCGATTGTGTATTATCGCGGTGAAGTAGACTTGCAAGAAAATCTTGGACAAAAACAACTTGTTGGAATCGTCGGTACACGCCAACCTTCGGAGTATGGTATCCGTTGGACTCGCCAAATTAGTACGGCTTTGGCTAAAAATGGGTTCACTGTAGTTTCTGGTTTGGCAGAGGGAATTGATACTGAAAGTCACGCTGCTACGATGAAAGCTGGAGGACGCACGATCGCAGTTTTGGGTACTGGCGTAGATGTCGTATATCCATCGAAAAATCGAGAACTGTACAAGCAGATTTTGACGGCGGGATTGGTTGTCAGTGAGTATCGAGCGAAAACCCCACCCGATCGCACTCACTTTCCACGTCGTAACAGAATTATCGCAGGTTTGAGCCGTGCTGTTCTGGTGATGGAAGCACCGATAAAATCGGGTGCTTTGATTACCGCAAGTTACGCAAACGATTTTGGCCGAGATGTCTATGTCCTACCAGGAAGGCTCGATGATTACCCATCTCAAGGGTGCTTAAAATTACTTAGTCAAGGAGCTGCTCCCATTCTCAAGGAATTAGACGAACTGTTAAAAATGCTGGGAGCAATACCACAACTCGATTCTGTTGAAGCATCGCCGTCATTACAACAGCAGTTAGCGTTGCCAACTTTATCACCAGAACTTCAACGGGTTATCGATGCGATCGCTTCAGAATCTTTACCCTTTGATTTTATTATCCAACAAACGGGTATGAGTGCGGGTGAAGTTTCCAGCGCTTTGTTGCAGTTGGAACTCATGGGTTTAGTTTCGCAATTACCAGGGATGCGGTATCAGCGCTGCTTATAGCATTTTTATCCGGAATTGTACTAATTTATCTTGGATCTGTCTGTGTGTAATTCTAAGCTGTCAAGATGCATATACCACGCATTTTGCACTGAAACCCTTTTGACAGGAGGTAATTATGCGCGGAAAGTCCTCTCAATTCGGTGCTATTGCAATCACAATGCTAACTTTACTTGGAACTGCCAGCTTTTTTGTGTTTTGTAACACAAAAATTATTGCTCGTCAGCCTTTAGTACAGTTAGCTATTGCCGAATGTACTGCTAATAACATTAACTTGGATATCCAAAAGCTAAAACAGGAGGATTCTGTTGCTTCAGCTTTTGATGCATTGGTAAACTGTCAGTCACAAGCTGTACCTGCTCTTACCAGAGCGCTTGAAAGTCAGGATGAAGATTTTCGTATCAGTATAATTGCTGTATTAGCTCAAATTGGTTCACAAGCGACACCTGCTATACCTGTATTAAAAAAATCATTAAACGATAAAAGCCCAGATGTAAGGGTAATTACTGTCGAAGCTTTAAGGCAAATTGGTAAAGATGCTATTCCAGCGCTAGTTATCGCCCTTGGGGATGGAGACGATGATATTGCCAGTCGTGCTGCTACAGCTTTAGTGCAAATGGGCAAAGATAGTGTTCCAGCTTTAATTGCAGCAATGAAAGATAATGATGTTAGCTATCGGGCTATCAATGCCTTGGGGCGAATTGGTAAAGACGCTGTACCTGCTTTGATTAATGCTTTGCAAGATAAAGATAAAAAAGTACGCACATCTGCTGCTGATGCTTTAGGACGAATGGGTACAGATGCCAAGGATGCTGTTCCCACTTTGATTACTGCCTTAAATGATATTGATGTTAGCTCTCAGGCTATCAATGCGTTGGGGCGAATTGGTAAAGACGCTGTACCTGCTTTGATTACTGCTTTGCAAGATAAAGATAAAAAAGTACGCGCATCTGCTGCTGATGCTTTAGGACGGATGGGTACAGATGCCAAGGATGCTGTTCCCACTTTGATTACTGCCTTAAATGATATTGATAGCAGTGTACGTAAAAATGCCGTTGGTCCTTTGAGGAAAATGGGTGCAGCAGCAAAAGTCGTTCCTAATTTAACAGCTGCTCTTCAAAATACAGATAGTAATATTCGCATCAGTGCTGCTGATGCTTTGGGGTATTTTCGTACTGACGCCAAGTCTGCTGTTCCTGCTTTAATAACAGTGTTGAAAGATAAAAACAGTAAAGTAAGTGATAGTGCGGCTTCTGCTTTAGTGGAAATAGGTAAAGATGCAATTCCCGCTTTGATTACTGCACTCAAAGATGAAAATAGCAACGTGCGTGCCAAGGCTGCTGATGCTTTGGGGCTGATAAGTCTCGCTTTAGAAGCAGATGATTCTTTCAGGCTTACTAATTCTGCAAAACAAGACACAGAAAATTCCGCACTTATTGCCATCAGACCAGCGATTCCCCTGCTAATAGCTGCTGTTGAAGATAAAGAAAGCATTGTGCGTGCTAGTGCTATTGATGCTTTAGGGAAAATTGGTGTAGCAAATTTTTTGATAAACCTCCACAAGGATGAGGATAAGAACATACGCGCCGATGCAGCTTCTGCTTTGAGTAACATCAATGCTGATGGTAAATCTGTAGTTCCCGTTTTGATTGCTACCCTTAAGGATAAAGAAAGTAGTGTGCGCGTCAGTGCTGTTTATGCTTTAGGGGTAATTGGCGCTGATGAAGATGCTGTCCCAATTCTAATTAAACTTCTTAAAGATAAAGACAGTGATTTAAAACCTGTATCCTTTAATGCTTTAATAAGTATTGGTAAAAATGCAGTTCCAAGTTTAATTATTGCTCTTAAAGATAGTGAGATACGCTCCGATGTAGTTCAAATTCTGGAGTACATAGGTGTTGATGCCAAAGACGCCGTTCCTGACTTAATTGATGTTCTCAAAGATACAAACAGTGAATTGCGCGCTAAGGCTGTGGAAGCTTTAGGGCGAATAGGTGCCAAATCAGCTGTTCCGACTTTGATTGCTGCCCTCAAAGATAAAGATAATACGGTACGTTACCAAGCAGCTCATGTCCTAGGACAAATTGGTAAAGATGCAAAATCAGCTGTTCCGGCTTTGATTGCTGCCCTCAAAGATAAAGATAATACGGTACGTTACCAAGCAGCTCATGTCCTAGGACAAATTGGTAAAGATGCAAAATCAGCTGTTCCGGCTTTGATTGCTGCCCTCAAAGATAAAGATAATACGGTACGTTACCAAGCAGCTCATGCCCTAGGACAAATTGGTAAAGACGCAAAATCAGCTGTTCCAGCTTTGCTAAAAGCCCTTGACGATGATGACATCAGCTTTAGTGCGGCTGTTGCTTTAGTTGAAATTGGCGAAAAACAAGAAGAAACAATTCCAATTTTGATGGCGAAATTAGAGGAAGACTTGCAGCCCCATTGTAGCCAGACTGTGCGCTTAGCTACTGATAGTTTAGGGAAAATTGGTAAAAAAGCCGTTCCAGAATTGACTGCTGCACTCAAAGATAGAAACTGGAGTATAAGGTTTAATGCTGCTATCGCTTTAAGAAAAATTGGTGCTGACGCTAAAGATGCTGTACCGCAGCTAATAGAAATTTTCCTCGATATGAATGAAAATAAACTCGTTCGTTATCAAGCCATGGAAGCACTAAAAAGCATTGCTACAGAGGAAGCCAAATCAGTGTTAGAGAAAAATAAAGCCACAGCGGACGCTTTAAAAAAAGAGGTAGAAGAATATCTTAGAAATTGTTCCAGGGAGAACGCAGCTAGAACTTCTGTAAACCAAGCCAAGAAAAATTACAGAACTTCTAACCCACCTAAGATGTGCGAGATTGCAGCCATCAAAGTAATATTTAGATGGAAATGTCCTTAATATGATTCTAGATTTTGAATTTGTATATAAAGCAATATGGGTAAACAGTAATGGCATATGAATTTCACCACACTAATTTACAAGGTGCTGACTTCCGGGGAAAAAACTTGGTAGGTGCAGATTTTAGCCATGCTGATATTCGTGGTGCAGATTTCAGTAATGCTATTTTAGTGGGTGCTAATTTTCGTCATGCCAAAGCTGGTTTACCAATTTATAAAGCAATTGCTTTAGTAGTTTTCTTATTATTTATGTCATTATTCGCTGGTTTAATTTCCGGCTATGCTGGTGCTTATATCAGTGATTTATTAAATACTTCTGATGACGGTAATTCCTTTTTTGGAATAATTTCCCTAGTCACCTTAGCCACCTTTTTATTAATTATTTTTCGACAAGGATTCAGCGTCAATCTGGTAATAGTTGCTGCTGTCATTACCGCTTGTTTAATTGCAGGTGTTGCAGTTTTTCCAAACAACAAAGAAGGAATCAATCTTGCACTAGCAGCAGAATCTACGGCATTAGGTTTAATTGGAACTATTGCTGGGGTTGGTAACATGGCTTTTGTGATCGCTTTAGCCAAAGTCATGAATATACCTAGCCACAGAGTTGTTACCATAACGGTAGCTTTGCTGGGTGCAGTGCTTGGTGCTTTATTTGGAGTGAGGACAGATGAGTCAGCTTTATTAACAGCTGTGTTAATTGCGTTAGTAGTAATTATATATGGTGTTTATATTGCTTGGCAGGCGATCGCTGCAAACAAGAAATATGAACTCATCCGCGCTTTAGCAGTTGGTATTGTTTCCCAAAGTGGTACAAGTTTTCGCGGTGCCGACTTAACCGACGCCGACTTTACCCAAGCTACCCTTAAAAGTGTAGACTTTAGAAAAGCCACGCTCACCCGTACCTGTTGGTTTGCAGCACAAAAATTAGAACAAGCGAGAGTTGAAGGCACATATTTACAAGATGCAAGAGTGCGACAACTAGTAATTACAAAAGATGGTCGAGACAAAAATTATGATAATCTCAACTTGTGTGGTTTAAACTTGAAAGATGCTAATCTCCAAGACGCTAGTTTCATCAGTACAGATTTGAGCAAAGCAACTTTAGAAAATGTAAATTTATCCGGTGCCAAACTAGCTCAAGCACAATTATATAAATCTGATTTAACAGCAGCTTGTCTAACTGGGGCTTATATTCAAAATTGGGGCATTTCCACTGATACAAAAATTGAAGCAATCAAATGCGAATATATCTATATGCAACTACCGACAAAAGAAGACCCAGACCCTTGTCGCAAACCAGATAATCGCGCTGAAACATTCAAGGAAGGTGATTTTGCTGATTTTATCACCCCAATTATCAAAACTCTTGATTTATACCAAACTCAAAATGTTGACCCACGCCAGGTTGCCAGTAAATTCAAAACTCTTGACCTACTTCATTATGAAGGTATTGACCCCACTGCCGCTGCTATTGCAATCACACAATTAGCTGATAATTATCCAGAAGCTGAATTAGAAGTTGTCGCCCTTGAAGGTAGAGGACAAGAAAAAATTAGACTCCAAGCACTAGTTGCAGGTGATGCCAACCGTTCTGAACTGTATAACGAATATTTTCAAACATACACTAAAATTAAATCTTTATCGTATCATGATTTGCAAGCACTTTTACTTGGTATTAAAGAAAAAGATGAACGTATTAACAGCTTAGAAAAACTCCTAGAAAATGCGATTCAACAGCCAAAATTTTATGTAGAGACTTATCAAACTCAAGGAGATACAATTATGTCCCAAAGTAAAGGCAATGTATCAATCAATGGTGCCCAAGGTAATATCAGTGGTGTTGCCGCCGCAGGGGAAGATATGGCAATGACAGGCGTTGCAATTGGTGCAATTAGCGGTAATGTCACTAATACTATCAATCAGTTACCTGACTCTGGTTCACCAGACAAACCAGGAATTAAGGAACTTCTCCAAGAACTTCAAGTCGTAATTGAGGGTGATACTAACCTGAGTGATGAAGACAAAGCCGAAGCCTTGGAACAACTGCAAAAAATTGCTGAAGCTGGTCAAAAACCAGAAGATGGAGGTATGCAGAAGATAGCTAAAAATGCAATTAAAATGCTGAAAGGAACGATTGCGGATTTACCATCGACTGTGGAGTTGGTGCAAACTTGCGGTAAGTTATTGCCCTTGGTTACTCAGTTTTTTGGGTTCTCGTAACAGTAGTAAACGCTTTATTGTCTCACAATCTAGATAGTGAAAAATTTTGGGGGAGCTGGGGAATTAACAGTGCAGTAAGATTACGCAATCTCTGATTCCTCAAAACCCTCATTTACCCACTAAAGGTGTACCTGTCTCGGCTTATCCACGTCAACAGTCAACAATCAATTTTAATTTATCTGAACTAATAATTATTACGATTCTCCATATGCCATACCATTAGCCTCGGCATAACGATGCATAAATCTCATAAATCTTTCCCAATGGTCATCCTGCTCAATTTCAAATTTGCACTCTACGCGCTGCAATTCATCACCTTCTGCACCCCCAAAAATAAATTGTGTGGAAGAAGGAGTCACGCTAATTTCACCTTCTTCGTCTGTTAAAAGCATGGAATTTAAAGATTGTTTGGTGAAGCTGTTAAATTTTTCCAAAGCTTTCAATTGATTGAATCTCATCAAAACAATGCGCTTTCCAGAACTAGGGTTACCTCGCAAGCTGACGTTGCTGAGTTGTTCAAAGATGCCAGCAAAAAATTGGATTGAAGGTGTAGTAGATGTCATAAAACCGGGATTACCGTTGGTAAGGATAATAATACTGCGGATTCATCACCGGGGGCTGAACGGGAGACTGATAAGTATTGTTGGGTACGGTGCTTCCCATATTGTTGGGTATGCTGTTAGGTAAAGGCGGACTCATGAGTGGGGACTGATAACCAGTTGGGGGCATTGTTCTTCCCATATTGTTGGGTATGCTGTTAGGTAAAGGCGGACTCATGAGTGGGGACTGATAACCAGTTGGGGGCATTGTGCTGCCTGTAGTGCCGCTTATGGCAGCAGGTTGGCTAAACTGTTGGTAAGCAGCACGAGAAATTGAACTGATGAGTTTTTCGGCGCGGGAGTCATTATTAGGGCGTTGTACCATAACAGCAACTATGTAACGCTTGCTCGTGGGCATATCCACCACACCCGCATCTGCTAGTGTTGTCCCAATATCACCCGTTTTATGGGCAATGGTTGCACCTGGTCCTAAACCGGTTGGGAGGAGATGATTTCTGACAGTGCGGCGCATAATATCCAATATGCGATCGCGCGATGACATACTTACCAAATTGCCTTTACTCACCATCGCCATCAAATTCCCTAACTCCTTGGGAGTGGTGGTGTTTGTCCCTTGCAAATCGGGAAGTGGACTACGAATTGCAGTGGTTGTCAAACCCCAACTCTGGAAACGCTGATTCAGCACTTCCATACCACCCAAGCGAGCAATCAGCATATTTGTGGCTGTGTTGTCGCTAACTGTCATCATCTTAGTTGCTACTTCCATTGCTGTGAACTGGGTTCCCACTGGTTTGTACCGCATATCCCCAGAACCGCCCACCATCATTTCTTTCTGCATGGTGAGTGTTTCATCTAGGCGAATGTTGCCGGCATCTACATCTTGGAAAAAGGCAACTAGAATCGGAATCTTAATCGTGCTTGCAGCAGAAAAACTAGAGGAGCCATTCACATCCACATAACTGCCATTGTCCAAATCTACCAAGAAAACTCCTGGTGTGAGATTGGGGTTTGCTGCTGCTAAATTTTGTACAACAGTTTTTAAAGAAGAAATTTCCTGAGTTAACAATAAGCTAGGAGCTACTGGAGGATTTTGGGTAGACTGTGGTTGTGCTTGCCCGATAGTTGTCTCAGGTGATGTTGCTTCTGGTATGGCGATGCGAGTCGCAGGATCTAATACTGATAACACAGTGCCTACAATTGCACCGATACCAACTCCCACAATTAACAACCGCAGCCCATACAAAAATGTTTTTGCCATCGGCTTTAACCGCGTTTTTCGGGTTGGAATGGTTTTTCTGGGTAACGGCTGCTTCCGCGCCCGCACATTCTTGAATGCTGTCTTTGGGTTGTAGGGTGGAATCCTCCCTTTTGCGGTAGCGATGGGTTTAACTGTTTGGGCTACTACCCCGCTTCGCTTTGTTGGTATTGCAAGGGTGAGAGGGGGTATAGATTTTATACGTGTAGGCGTTGTTGCTTTATGGGAAGCTCGTTGCTGCTGTTTTGGCACTTCAACTTTATTTTGCCCCTGCTTTTGGACTTTGCGCTTAACCTGGTGACCGTTGGCGGGTTGACGCCGCGAAACAGTTTTTATAATTGTTCTGGTTGGCATAAAAAACAATGGTGATAAAAGTGTATAATTTAAAACATATTTATAAAGGCTTCACCTTAGGGGCGGACGTAGTTTTTTCTCAAACGTTTATAGGGATTGAATTGTTTTTTTGTGCCGACTCCCTAACTACAATTCAAAGTAACTTTTAAAGCTCCTTGTTACTGAAATCAATTTCTGCTTACCAATAACATTTTGTGTTTAGTTTAAGCCATAATCAAAGGCTTTGGTAGGATGACTCGATACATGGTAACCGATCACAAACCCCTGGCTCTTGCCTCGGGGCTTGTAAGCAGCAAGGCTTACGTGTGTGACTAGCCCAGTTTAGCCTAACCCTGGCACGAACTGCCGGATGCTTCCCCAGTCCGGTTTATAGAGGATTATCTCAAAATGTATCGAGTTCCAGTTTTCTCACCATCAGGCAAGCCACTGATGCCAACAAAACCCAGCAGGGCGCGTCGTTGGCTGAATCTTGGAAAGGCAAAAGTTGTACACAACGACCTCGGCATCTTCCAGATCCAGTTAGTGAGGTGTCCTAGGACTACCGACACGCAACCAATCGCGGTTGGTATCGATCCGGGAAAGCTCTACAGCGGTGTTGGTGTCCAATCAGCTAAATTTACGTTGTGGCTTGCTCATCTACAGTTACCGTTCAAAACGGTTAAAGACCGGATGGAACAACGGCGCATGATGCGGCGTGGTCGCAGAGGTAGCAGGATCAACCACAAGCTACCTTACAACCAACGCGCTCACAGACAAGTAAGATTTGACAATCGCTCTTCATGCAAGCTGCCTGCCAGTATTCGTGCTAACCGCCAGCTAGAGTTGCGAGTACTTGACGAAGTATCTCTGATTTATCCGATTAGCACCATTGCTTACGAAATAGTCAAGGCACGTGGTGACAAAGGGTTTAGTCCTGTGATGGTTGGACAACGTTGGCAGATAGAAAACCTAGAAACTTATTGCCAAGTGCAGCAAGTGGAAGGCTGGCAAACTGCCCAAATTCGACAGCAGCTAGGACTGCACAAACAAAAGCATTCCAAGGGTGATGCTATAGCGGCAACTCACGCAGTAGACGGCGTAGCCTTAGCGTGTAGCGCGTTCATCCGATACGGCATTACCTCGGCTCATTCGATGGGCTTCCATGGGAAGGTACAAATAACACCCGCACCGTTCACCGTGATCCGTCGCCCGACCGTATCGCGTCGCCAGCTTCATCTCATGATCCCTGCAAAGGGTGGAGTGCGTCGTAAGTACGGCGGCACTGTTACCCGCCACGGTTTCCGCAAAGGTGACTACGTTGAGGCGACTTAAGGAACCAAAACTTATCGCGGTTGGGTAAGTGGTGATACCGAAAAACAAGTTTCTGTATCTGAGCAACACTGGAAACGGCTAAGTCAGTTCAGCAAAAACAAAGTCCGATTGATACAACGCTCAACCGGATTGATTGTCACTGCGGTTAAAACCGCCGCGTTGTGTTCCTCCCAGGGCTGAACGCGAGTGCGTGCCGCAGGCATAGCCGCGCTCGTTTCCACACTTCCCGGAGATTTTTAGATGAGTCAAAAGTCTTCACGATTGTTCCGGTTCTCAAGCGCCCATTCTACCTGCCGTAAAATACCTCGCAACATACCAACTTCCTTAGTTTGTAGCTGAGCGCGATTATACAGTTGCCGGAATTTTTCCATCCTGCTGGCTGCCGTATGAGGATAAAGATACCCAATCTCGAGCAATAGTGATTCTAACTGCTGGTAGTATTCTTCCAACATATCCAAAGGTGCAGGCTCACTAGAAGACGCCTCGAGGGAAGAAGTCCCCGTGTCCTCTTCAATCTTTGCGTCACTTTGTGCCAGTTCATAACAGCAAATTCCCACAGCAGTCGCCAGATTCAGCGATGGATAGCTGGAACTGGTAGGAATGCGAATAAATCGTTGAGCATAATTTAATTCTTCATTACTCAACCCCCTGTCTTCCCTACCAAAAATGAGTGCGGCGGGTTGTTCTGGTTTCTCCAGTAACCAGGGTAGTGCTGTGCGGGGGTTTTCTAGGGGGGAATCCCAGTTACGAACACGAGCTGTCGTGGCGATCGCTCGTGTACATCCTTGCAATGCTTCTGGCAATGTCGCCACTGATACCGCCGATTCTAAAACATTCTTAGCATGAACTGCCATTTGCAACGCTTCTGGTGAAAGCGGATCGCATTGAGGATTGACTAATACCAGATGATTGAACCCAAAATTTTTCATCACCCGTGCTATTGACCCCACGTTAATTGGACCTGCTGGCTCTACTAAGATAATTCTCACCCCAGCCAATCCCATTTGTTGCCTCACGTTTTGCCGAAAAGTGTCTTCATCATTGTAACTGTGCAGGTGAACGCACGCTTATATCCTGCACAGGCACAAAGCCAGGCGTAGCGTTACAAATATCACAATTATAAGCAATATTGCTTATTGACAATTGTAACCTTGCTATAACTTGTTACTAATGAGTTTGTGCCCTGGCTATGCCTTGAGAACATGAATAGCATATAAATCGTTTTGCACTTTCACAAAAAGAGCCAGATCGTGCTTTATATTTAGCAGTTCCATCCGATACCTATGATAGTTTTTTTCAACTGCCATTTACTCAGATGATAATTCAACAATATCAATTACGTTTGCTAATTTATAACATTGAAAATGAGGTGATTATCACATGGCAAAATTAGATGATTGTCGATCATATATTAAACAGCTACTAACAACATATAGTCAGTACGGTAAATCAGAAGGTGAAGTTGAAGTACAGACTATTTTTGATACTGAACATGACCACTATCAGTTAGTTTATGTGGGTTGGCAGAAGAATCGACGGGTATATGGTTGCGTTTTGCATCTTGATATCAAGGATGAAAAAATTTGGATTCAGCATAATGGTACGGAAGCTAACATTACTGATGAATTAGTAGCGTTAGGCGTTGCCAAGCAAGATATTGTATTAGGATTTCACTCGCCTTACAAAAGAAAATTTACAGAGTTTGCTGTAGGTTAAACTTCTACTGATCCAAGTACTTTAAATGTAGCAATAGTCGCTGACGTTAAACCTGTTACCAAGCTAAAGCCGCAAGGAGTCTGGAACTGAACTTGCCCTTTTGAGATTTTTCCAAACTTAAGGTCTAAGGGTAGCTACTAATTGTTCAGACCTCTATTCGAGCTTCCTGGTGTCAGCAAAAGCTGTCCATTCGGACGTTCTCGTGTAGGGTTCAACCCTCCATTCGAGCTTCCTGGTGTAATAAAAGTTCCACCAGGACTAACTGTATTGCTATTGGTGTTAATGCGCGTCCCATCCTGGTAATAGTAAGTGGTAGTACCGTTGCCATTATTGATTGTCGTGGCAGGATAAATCGCACTTCCATTTGGTTTGTTAATGACACCATTCGGATAGATGCGCGTCCCAATAGGATAATTGGGAATGTTGCCCACGCCCGGACTGGAAGTGGAATTACTTTGTGCTTCAGCTTCTTGAGGCGATAAAAAACTCATTCCCAATGCTGTCATAGCGACTATCAAAAGCTTGAAGACTTTTGCGCGATGATATGAGGACAGCTTGTCTATTGAAAAAACCTTATCCATAATTTTCTCCTTAAAACCAGTCTCCCGTGTACCAGTTCACGGTTGTTATATCAAGTTCGGCAAATTACCCATAATAAAATTTATATGTAGTAAGGACAAGAGTCCTTGTTTTTGTAGAAGAGGACGCGCATTCCTCACTACAAACTTGAGTTTGGTTATTTAATCGGACATGATATTAGTCCCGCTATCGTAAGTCAGGTAATCCTCAAAGCTTACTTTTACGGGTGTTGGCGTTCTGGGAGCTTCCCAAGTAAAAACCGCAGAGGTTTCTATATCTATGATAGAAAACTCTTAAGCAATTTCACCCCAAAACACAAAGACGCAAAGTTTTTCTTAGCGTCTTTGCACGAAATATTATCTATTGTGCTTCACCTCAAACCATCTCTGAGGGTGCTTGCATCACTGGCTGAGGCTGCGGTTGAAACATGAACAAGGAGTATACCACATCTCGGCGGATGTTGACCATCATATCCAAGAAAAGTTCATAACCTTCGCTCTTGTACTCAATCAGCGGGTCTTTTTGACCATAACCCCGCAATCCTACGGATTCGCGTAAGGCATCCATCTGTTGTAGGTGTTCTCGCCAGAGGGTATCAATCCGCTGCAAGATAAAGAATCGTTCCGCTTGGCGCATTAATCCGGCTTGAATTTGGTCAATTTGGGCTTCTTTGAGGTCGTAAGCAATCCGCACTTGTTCGTGGAGGAAGGCTTTGATCTCGCCAACTGACATATCTTCTAATTGATTGGGCTGCAAGTCCGCCAACAGATAGACAAATTCTTTGACTTTATCAACCAACTTGTCTAATTCCCATTCTTCTGAGGGTAAGTCTGGGTTGATGTAGAAGTCAACGATTTCATCCATCGTTTTTTCGGCGTATTTAATGACCTGTTCTTTGAGGTCTTGCCCTTCTAGCACCCGACGACGTTCGGCGTAGATAGCACGGCGCTGGTTGTTCATTACCTCGTCGTACTCAAACACCTGCTTACGGATGTCGTAGTAGTAGGTTTCAACTTTTTTCTGTGCGCCTTCCAAACTACGAGTAAGCATTCCGGATTCGATGGGCATATCTTCTTCGACTTGGAAAGCATCCATCAGCCGTGCGACGCGATCGCCACCAAAAATCCGCAACAAGTTGTCTTCTAAGCTGAGGAAAAATCTTGTCGAACCGGGGTCTCCTTGGCGTCCTGCGCGTCCCCGCAACTGGTTGTCAATCCGTCGCGACTCGTGACGTTCTGTACCAATCACGTGCAAACCGCCTAATTCCACGACCTCATCGTGTTCGCTATTAGTGAACTGTTCGTACTCCTGCTTAATACGCTTGTAAGCTTCGCGCAATTTCTGGATCACCGGGTCATTCGTGGGAGCTTTTTCCGCCGCCACAGCGACTTTGTCTTCTGCTTCCAGTTCTGTTAAGCTGCGATCGCCATACTCCCGCACAGCTACTTCCACCGCTTCTTTGAGGAGTTTTTCCGTTTCTTTGGTAAGCTGAGTGGGGAAAACCTGTGGCGAAGCTTTCCAAGTTTTCACTTTCTTACCTGGGACAAAGCCTTGACCTCCGCCAGTTCCCGGGGACGGTAATCCAGCAGCCCTATGAATGCCAAACGTATCATCATCTTCCGGCTTCACAATCCGGGGCATCAAGTATTCTCGCAGCTTTAGACGTGACATATACTCGGAATTACCACCCAAAATAATGTCAGTTCCTCTTCCTGCCATATTGGTAGCAATTGTCACTGCTCCTCTGCGTCCGGCTTGGGCGACAATTTCGGCTTCGCGTTCCACGTTCTCAGGTCTAGCGTTGAGCAGTTCGTGGGGAATAGACATCTGCCTTAACAACTGGCTGAGATATTCCGATTTTTCCACGCTTGTGGTTCCTACCAGCACTGGTCTGCCAATTGTGTGCATTTCTGCACATTCTTTGGCAATTGCCCCCCACTTGCCCGCTTCTGTCTTAAAGACCATATCAGATAAGTCTTGGCGTCTTCTGGTTCTGTTGGTGGGAATTACCGTAACTTCCCGTTTGTAAATTTTTTCCAACTCCACTTCTTCCGTTTTTGCCGTTCCGGTCATACCACCGAGTTTGGGATACAGCAAAAACAGGTTTTGGTAGGTAATTGTCGCCAAAGTTTGAGTTTCCGGCTGAATTTCTACTCGTTCTTTTGCTTCAATTGCCTGGTGCAGTCCATCGCTCCAACGCCGTCCTGGCAAAACTCTACCAGTAAACTCGTCTACAATGACGACTTCTCCGTTACGGACAATATAGTTTACGTCTTTAAGGAACAGTTCTTTTGCCTTAATTGCGTTAAAAACGAAGTGCGCCCAAGGGTCTTCTGGGTCAAATAAATCTTTGACTCCCAAAAGCTGTTCTGCTTCAGCAAAGCCTTCATCTGTCAGCAGCACGTTCCGAGCTTTTTCATCAACTTCGTAATGCTCTTCTTTTTGCAGCGCTATTGCGATTTCAGCTGCTTTTAAGTATTTTTCTGTGGGTCTTTCTACCTGTCCGGAAATAATCAGCGGAGTCCGCGCCTCGTCAACTAAGATAGAGTCTACCTCGTCAATCACGCAGTAGTTGAACTCGCGCTGCACCACGTCTTTGATGTCTGTCGCCATGTTATCGCGCAGGTAGTCAAAGCCCACTTCGCTGTTGGTGACATAAGTAATATCACAGTCGTAGTTTTTCTTGCGTTCACTGGGCGTCATACTCTGCTGAATCAGCCCCACAGTTAATCCCAAGAAACGATGCACCTGTCCCATCCATTCCGCGTCGCGACGAGCCAGGTAATCGTTGACAGTGATGACGTGTACGCCTTTTCCTGTAAGGGCGTTCAAATAACTCGGTAAGGTAGCAACCAAAGTTTTCCCTTCACCAGTTTTCATTTCGGCAATTTGCCCGGAGTGCAGGATGACACCGCCTAAAAGTTGAACATCAAAGTGCCGCAACCCTAACACTCGCCGTCCTGCTTCGCGTACAACTGCAAACGCTTCGGCTAGAATGGCATCGAGCGATTCGCCTTTCTTCAGGCGCTGTTTAAACTCTGTTGTTTTGCCCTTTAGTTCATCGTCTGACAGCGGTTTTATGTCTTCCTCAAGAAGGTTAATTTCTGTAATGTAAGGTTGGTATTTCTTAAGTTTACGAGCGTTGGGATCGCCCAACAAGGTCTTTAGCATGGCAGATTATACAGAATCAAAGGGGAATGGAAATTATAAGGATTGCGATTGATTATAAACTCTTAACCCAACCGAAGCGCAGGAGCGCACACAAAGGAGAAACCCGCTTAAGGCGCTGGCTTTGCAACGCGCTACCTCGCTTTTCTAGTTTTGGATGGGTTATACATGAGGATTTGGTAAAAAATAGCAGCAGTACAAGTTAATGAGCTTACTAAATGATTGGTTTTAATTTTGAGCTTACAGCACTGATTGTATGATTAGACCACAAATCGTAGGGTGGGCATTGCCCAGAAAACCCTATGTGATGGACATTTAAGATAATGGTGAGCAATGCCCACCTTACAGGAAACTGCTGTAAATTTAAACTATTTTAATAGTATCATTTTGCCTCCTGATGAAGCAGAGAAGCCCTACCAAGCAGAGGTAGCGATCGCCCAACAGGGAGATGAGCCAGATGAGGGAGAGATTAAGAATGCGGCGTGAATTGATTTGTCCTGGTCACTCGATTACTGCGAGTTCTCCCACTCTGGAGTCAGGCGACGAAAGTTAAAGTCCGCCGCACTGGGATGACAGGTCACACAACTGCCAATCTCTACTGGGTTGGGTAGTTTGACTTTGGGATGCAAAGCTTTGAAATACCGAGAGCTATTGACGCGATATGGTGTTTGCTCGTCTTGTAGTTGGACACGGGAAAAAGCTGTAATATACCTCCATACTAAAATCCGTGGCGGATCGACCAAAGGCTTTAACTGTGCGCCGTAATGTTGTGTGTCTTCCAGGAGATTTTTCCAAGTTTGGGTAGGCAAAACAGCAGGTGGTAGGGCAATGTGACAAGTGGAGCAGTTTTCTATATACACTTGTTGTCCCAGCTGGTATTGTGCAGGCACTACATCAATGGTACCGACCTCTGAGGTAGGAGTTGCCCCTTGCGCATGAGTTGCCAAGGCTAACAGCCATCCCATAGCTAGACTCCAACCCAAAATCACCAAAAGCAAACCGATGGGCTTTCGCTTGAGTTTTCGGTTACGAGATTGGCGCTTAACAATATTTGACATTCGTCACACTCACAAACTTTGCATATGGCGCTTCTTGCACATCTTATGACATGGATAGCGTTGGCAGTGTTTCAGAATGTTTGTCTGCTTACTTGCGTTTGCTGGTGAAAACAGTGGTGAACATCATGAGGAAGCCGCCTAGGACAATAGCGATCGCCACTCCTCCTGTGATTAAGTCAAGCGTATTGTTATCCATAATTGAAAACAACTCAGAATACAGGACTCAGAATACAGAATAACCCCATGCCATAAGGTAAGGGGTTTCAACAAGAAAATACTTTTTTCTTATCCTAGAGATTTATCCGCGCTCTTGCAACCTCGACTCTCCACGCACTGGTATAGAAAACATTGCTGAGTTCTGAGTTCCTAGCTGCGGAGTTCTTTGTTTGTTATTTTAAAAATCTACCCCTTGCTTGAGTTCTACGCCATGATTGGCATAGTGCTTGTGGCAGTATACTTCAGAGTGAACGCTAGCCAGGTCAAAGTATGCTGGCTGATTTTGGCAGCGACCAGTGATAATAACTTCTGTATCGCGGGGTTTCCGGAGTAAAGCTTGAACAATCGGTTCCACTGGTAGGAGTTCCAAGTCAACTGTGGGATTAAGCTCATCAAGGATAATCGTCTTGTACAATCCGGAGGCGATCGCAGTCTTAGCAATTTCCCAACCGCGTTCTGCTTCCAAGTAGTCCATTTCTTGACGGGAGTTGCGCCAGACTATAGCATCTCGTCCACAGCGTTGATGATCGACCACTTCTGGATATGACTGCTGTAAAGCAGCTATAGCAGCATCTTCAGTGTAGCCTGTGCCACCTTTTAGCCACTGCATAATCAATACGCGAGTTGACCCAGGATGATTGATTCCCCGACCTATCGCTTTTAACGCCTTACCCAAAGCACTCGTAGATTTACCTTTGCCAGCACCTGTGTAAATTTCTATACCTTGTATTCCTTGTGCTTTTGCTGTTGGGTGGACATGAGGTTTCATTTCCGAGTGTAAATCGGCAATATCTAGCAACTGTTGTGGGGCTGCGCGTCCAGTCGCAATGATTTCTAACTCCTGTGGTTTGGATTTGAGTGTCCGCACCACTTCATCGACTCCAAGCAAACCTAAATCTAAAACGGGGTTAATTTCATCCAAGACGACAACTGAATACAAACCCGAGGCAAGTGCACCTTTAGCCACATCCCAGCCTCGCGCTGCTTCAGCCCGATCATAAACCGTAATTTCGTCTGGTCCAAAATATTCTGCTCTGCCCGTGCGAACTTGGTCAATAAGATGGGGAAAACCGCGTTGCAAGGCGGCGATCGCCCCATCTTCGTCATAATCTCGTTCTGGTCCTTTTAAGAACCGCAACAACAAAACACGGTTAGAATTGTTGGCAGTATTTATCCCTAAACCAATAGATCGCAAAACAACTCCTAAAGCTGCTTGTGACTTGCCTTTCCCGGAGCCATCATAAACGTGAATTTGACCAGTAAGCCGTGAGGATCGCAATTGAGCCGTGCGAATACCGATGCCGTTCCTTGTCATATGAATGAAAGCTGTAACGTGGCAGTCTTTCATCTTACCCAAGGTTTTGCACTCTTGGGTGTAGGGTGCAGGGTTGAGTCAAACCATGACACGCACAGGACAACATCCACTCGCGTGTACTTATGAAGCGCCGTACAGAACTTTAGGAGAGGCATGCATAGGCGGTTTTTTCTGAATTACAATGAGCGAATTTCCAAGTTAACCCGCCTATGCATGCCAAGGAAGTCCTGTTTTGGAGAGGATTAATGTAGCGGCAGCCAGTCTTGTGCCAGGGTTTCCCCGATTCAGGGAACTGGTGAGTAAGCGTCCTGTTGGCGCAGCGTTCCGTAAGCGCAAAGCGCAGGCTCCGCCTTAGCGTTCGCGCAGCGTGTCCCTTTGGGACTCAGCCATGCCCGAAGGGCTATACGCGTAGCGTCTCCGCTTTTGAGAAGGAAAGGCATACCCGAAGGGCGTTGCGAGGTGTAGGGATTCTTCACACCCCACAAGGTATGGAGATATATGAAGAAAAGCAACAAAAGCAACAACGAAATACTAAAACAAAAACATGGTAAAAGACTGGAAGAATGAGATAATTGCCCGCATCACGCTCAGTATTACGGTTATACTCTCTTAAAGTTACACCTTAGCGATGACTTGTTTATGTTTGAAATTCCTGAACTTCCACTTCCCCGCATTTTTCCCCTTGGAGCAATTTTGTTTAATTTTTTATTTTTACTAGTAGCAATTCCTCTCGAAGCGTATGTCTTAAATACAAGGCTAAAATTTGACAAAAAGACGAGTACTTTTTATGCCGTCTCTATCAATCTTTTTTCCAATGTCATTGGTTGGATCATATTTTTCTTGCTCGATCCAGTGTTACCTGCACAAATAAAATCAGAATTAATCAACTTTATTTTTTTCAATCGTTTACAAGCCCCAACTATACAAACATTAATCATTTTAACGGCTTTTATAATTTTCTTTGGGACTTTTTTAGTTAAGTATTTTTTGTTGAGAATCTTGTTATTGTTATTAAGTGAACTCAAAAAAGCTGAACCGCAACCCCAACAAATTCAACAACGGCGTAATTCCCGTCGTGCTTTGAAGAGTAAATGGCAAAATACCAATGTAGTAACCACAATACTTATAGGGAATGCACTCAGCTATAGTTTGATAGCAATCATCTTATTTATTCGCTCGGTTAATACGTAAAAAAATATCCAATTTGATGGATTGTATTTTCGATGATAGTTAAATAATTTTCAACCAGAATTCAAGGAGAGAATATGCAAATATTGAGAGATGTTTTTGGTTTATTTGGAATCATTGAAGACGTTTACGAGCGAATAAAAAAGATATTTATTCCGCCGAGAGCTTACTCCTGGCAGACTTTAATTTATCTCAGTATTTTTTCTTGGTTAATGTCATTTCTTTCTACAGGTTATATCAAAGATATAATTGCATTTGGCGGCTGGTTATTTTTAATTTTTGGTACTGCTTGGTATACGACAGACAAACCGTTACTCATTCCTGGTACCAATATGCCAATAGGGGCAGTGATCACTGGATTCTTAGTCAGTGTTTTTGCCTTTGGTAATCAAGAAGATGTTTTTACACCAAGAACAATTGTTCTCTGGCCAACAATTTCGGCAGTCATTACTGCAATTCCAGAATTTTTTGAAGGAACTGGTACAGAAGCAAAAGCTCAACTTCCGAAGATAGAAGACCGCCAAAAAATCATTATGTTACTTGGCAGTTGTATGGTAATCAGTTGCTGGTTACAATTCTATTTTGTGACAGAGAATTGGATCAATGAATATCCCAGTCTGCTAGTAGATAATTATCAGGACAGTGCCTTTGTTGTCAAAACACAACCTACTGACAAAATTCCGAAAAATGGCGTTCTAATTTTAGATAAACTGACTTCGCAAGTGGAAGCACAAATAGCTGGACAACCCTGGTCGCAAGTAGAGCAGTGGTTAATCGATGCTAGACAAAGGGTGGGCAACTTAGGCAGGCAAGTCATAGAAACAAACTTGGCAGAATATGAAGAAAGGTCTTTATGGGGCGTTGAACCGCGTATATCCGGTGTCAAGGACGGATACAAACTGGATTTACTAAGTATCTGGAAGGGTCCTAGTTCCAATCCCCGTGGATATTACCTCGTAAAATCCTGTCGAGTTGATCCGGTGTTAGATGGAAGCACCTCCAGTCAAACAGCCAGGAAACCCGAGCAGAGAAATACAATCGCCGAAATTGAGTGCGAAAGAAAAACTTCCTTTTTTGCAGGTTCACCACCACCGCAGCAGTGAAGAGATGACGGGGATGAGGGGGGAGAATCATTAATGACGAATTTCCTATGAATTTTGGCAGAATTATTGTATTGGCAAGCAATGTGTTTCGGGAAGTGGTGCGCGATCGCATCCTTTACATTATTGGTTTTTATGCTTTAATACTCGCAGCCGCCCTGCTCTTACTTCCTGAATTTGCCGCCACCACAGAGGACAAAATGTTTTTAGACTTTGGTTTGGCGGTGATGAGTTTCCTGGGCTTAATTGTTGCTATATTTGTTGGCACAGGATTGATTAACAAAGAAATTGAGAAACGCACTGTTTTGCTATTAATTGCCAAACCTTTAAGCCGCAGTGAATTGATTGTTGGCAAATACTTTGGTGCCTTAGCAGTGCTAGCGCTACTCATCGTCACCATGACGGTGATTTACCTAGGATTTTTGCAATTTAGGAATATTCCTTATCCTGTGGCAAGTCTTCTTCTTGCCACAATTTTTCTATTTTTACAGTTATCTTTAATAACTGCTGTGGCGATGACCTTGGGTGTATTTACGAGTTCCTTGTTAGCGACAGCTTTAACATTTGCAGTGTATCTGGTGGGTAACTTTACCAAAGATCTACTACAAGTGAGTCGTTTAAGTAGCAATCCTAACATTGGACGCATCATTCAAGCTTTGTATCTTGTCTTGCCAGATTTATCTCGATTAGATTTAAAAAATGAAGCTGTGTATGGTTTGGCTGCGCTACCTGACGCGATGTCACTGATTTTAAATGCTGTCTATGGGTTAATATACACTATCCTACTGTTAGCAATAGCTATCTTTATTTTCTCGCAACGAGAATTTTAACTATTTGTAGAGACTATTTGTAGAGACTATAGCGGTTCTTAATTGAGTGCAATACAACCTTTTCTTGTAGGATGGGGTTCTAGCCCGTCTTAAATTGAGGGCGGGCAGGATGCCCACCCCACAAAATATGTATTTCATCCGAGTGAGAAGCGCTATATTTGTAGAGACTATTTGTAGAGACTATTTGTAGAGACTATTTGTAGAGACGTGCCATCGCACGTCTCTACACTAAAGACGAGTCACTTTCCCTAAATTAAAAAAAGAATATTTGAGGTTGGTGAATTGTTCCGTCAGGCATGATAGCACCTTGTAGTTTTGCATTCGTCAAATTTGCCTCCCAAAGGTTTGCCTCACTCAAGTTTGCTTCCATGAGATTTGCCCATGTTAAGTCAGCAGCAGTTAAGTTAGCTTGATTCAAATTTGCTTCTAGCAGCATCGCTCCACATAGCTGTGCGCCTGTGAGATTCGCTCTCACTAAATTGGCTTCGATGAGCGATGCTTCAACTAATTTAGCTTCGGTTAAGTCGGCTTCGCTTAAATCAGCATCACACAAGGAAGCTCCCCATAGCTTACTTCCACATAATTTCACTCGCCATAAAAAAGCCCCGCACAAATTTGCATGGGTTAAATCAGCAGCAGTCAAGTTAGCTTCACACAAAGAAACTTCATACAAATAAGCGTCCTGTAGATTGGCTTGCATTAAATTTGCGCCACTTAGGTTTGCACCAGTGAGGACTGCTCCACTGAGATTTGCGCTTTGCAAATCTGCTCCTATCAAGTTAATTCCACTTAAATCGACTGCTCTCAAATCGATTCCACTTAAGTCGCATCCACTTAAATCCCTTTGTTGAAAACATTGATCTGTAATTTTACTGAAAATGAATTCCTGTTTTTCAGCAAAGTTTCTCATGGTATTGACCTCTGGGTGTAACATATCCAAACTGGAAATACTGAAAATCATTGTATTTTTGAGATTACACCCCAGAAGTAGATATGCTGAGTAAAAATCTCAAAAAAATTACGAAAAAATTAATAAAAATCAGTAAAAAGCTTAATTTAGGCGCTTACAGTCCTTTTTTGTGTCAAAATACTTTGATAAAGGTCAGGAAAGCTTAATATTTTAGCAAATAGCTAAAGTCGTGTTTAGGAAATGGACTTAGAACAGATTACTCAGTACTCACAACTCAGCACTCATTAAGGTGTTTGCATGCGCAACGGCTTCCAATTGGAGTAATCAGTAAGATGTCCCCAGTAAGCTAGATACCCTGTGAAAGCGAAGATTAAAGCAGCAGCTACCAGTACTATTGCGCCAATGATCCGCAAAGTGCGTATCGATTGGAAATACAGTGTTGGTGCTGCAAAGACTCCTCCTAACCCTGTGAGGATAAATCCGATTCCTGATAATAACGGATTCCTTGTCAAACCCAGGTTAATAATACGTACACCAATTACAATGGCAGCAAGTCCAGCGAAGAAGCCATAGATTGCTACTGTGAGTAAATCCCAACCTTGGGCTAATGCGATCGCAGTACCGATAAATAAAATCCCAAATAAAACTGTTGTTTCGCCATAAGCAATATTGAAACTACCAGTAACGGGCCAAGTGAAAATCATGTGTAAGCCGGTAACAAGTGCTACTGCCCCTGTCATACCAAAGCCAGGAACCCAACGCTTTTGATTGGTGCGATTTAGACCAAAATATACGTAACCAGCAAGCAGAAACAGCCCTGCTACCAAATTAATTAACATTAAGGTGATGTAGTTAATAAACATAATCTACCTTTTGATAGTATTTTGATAGTATTTAATACTATTGGAATACATACTTTGGCTACTTGAAAATACGCATTTAGAAGCATTTTTTCAATAGCAATACTGGAATAATTGCAAACAACATTTACAAAAATCAATAATTAGTGAAAAGCTAAAAACTCTACATGACTCAAACTTGGCTATGGATTGGTGTCATGAGTATGGCACTAGGAAGTGTTTTTTTCGGATTCGGCGCAAATAATGCTAAAAATGAGCGATGGCAAATACTGTATACATTAAATTTTTTCATTTGCTTGATTGCTGCTGGTCTGTATCTAGCAATGGCATTGGGTCTAGGAGTTAATATTATCAATGGTCGTCCAACCTATTGGGTGGGGTTCGTGACTTGGTTTTGTTCCACGCCGCTGTTGCTGCTAGATTTAACTTTTTTAACTTCTCTCCACCCTACGATTTGTAGTGTGATCATAAGAATAAGCGCTGTAATTCATAATTCCTAACTTTCCTCACCCCAAGTTCGCAACTGTAAGTACACTAGCACCAGCGTTACTGCTAACAGTACAGTTGCGGCGGCGGCTGCATAACCAAAATCAAATTGACCAAAAGCTTCTTGATAAATGTAATAAACGAGTAAATTAGTAGAATTCAAAGGACCACCACCAGTCATTACATAAACTTGTTCAAAACTCCGCAACGTGAAAATCACAGTTGTGACTGTGGCAAATATTAAAGTCGGTCGTAATCCGGGTAGGGTAATATACCAAAATTGTTGCCAAGAATTCGCGCCATCAAGTTCCGCCGCTTCGTAACGACTTGGAGGAATTGCTTGCAACCCTGCCAAGAACACCACCATATTGAAACCCAGTTGTTTCCAAATACTTAATATAATTAGCACTGGCATTGCCCAAAAGGTGTCTCCTAGCCAGGAAATTGACGAAATGCCAACACTATTTAAGAGTGCGTTCACTGGTCCTTCTGGTTGAAACAACCAGCGAAACCCTAAACCTGCGGCTACCAGAGAAATGATTGAAGGTAAGAAATAGGTGGTTCGCAAGGCTTCGCGTAATGCTATGCTACGGTTTAACAGCACTGCCAGTCCTAAAGGAATAATGAGACTGGGAATGACCGTGGCAACTGTAAAATAAAAAGTGTTACCAAGAACTTGCCAAAAATCCGGATTAAGAAGCAAGCGCCAATAATTTTTAAGCCCCACCCAGTAAGCCCCTGTAGAGGTGAAATTACCAGCAGTAAAGCTGAGGAAGAACAAATAGACAATAGGACCAAGGATAAAGATGCCCAGAAAAATCACTGCGGGAGTGAGAAAAATCCAGGCGGCAACTGTATCATTATCTAACCACGACTTAGTATATATTTTTGGCATCTCCTGATTTATCCTCCCTGCCGTTATGACGCTTCGCCCTGATTCTACCCTTAGCCTGGTTTCTCCCGATATAAGTGCTGACACACTCGGGACACAATCTCCCTTGAAATTGGGAATTTTGGCTTCTAGGAATGGCAGTAATTTTGAGGCTGTTGCCCAAGCAATCAAAGATGGGCAACTAAACGCCCAAATTCAAGTTTTAATCTACAACAATCCAGATGCTTATGCCGCAGTCCGGGCAGCAAACTGGGGTGTCCCTGCTGTGCTTCTCAACCACCGCGACTACAAAAGCCGCGAAGAATTGGATGGGCAAATTGTGCAAACTTTGCGGCAGTATGATGTGGAATGGGTAGTTATGGCAGGTTGGATGCGACTGGTAACGTCAGTTTTTATCGATGCGTTTCCTGACAAAATTATCAATATTCATCCCAGCTTGTTACCGAGTTTTAAGGGTGGGCGTGCTGTAGAAGAAGCCCTTGCCTCTGGGGTGAAAATTACTGGTTGTACAGTGCATCTCGTTTGTTTAGAGATGGACAGTGGTCCGATTTTGATGCAAGCAGCCGTGCCAGTGCTACCTGATGATACACCAGAAACACTCCACGCTAGGATTCAAGTTCAGGAACATCGGATTTTGCCACAGGCGATCGCTATTCTTGCCACGGCAATTTTCTAGAAACCTGTCCCCTGTCCCTCTGGGACAGGGCAACTAACTGCACGGAGTGCGATTGTCCAGCAAGGGCGCTTTTTGCGATTCGCCCTTGCTGGACAATCGCAAAATGCTCCTTTGAAACATTGTTGAATTAGCCACTTGCAGGCACTTTCGAGCATGCCAAAGTTGCCAAGAACCCACATCGCACTCATTGTCTATTTTTGCCACACGACCAGTTTGAAAGACAAAAATCCTTTAATTATGTCTTGAAGCAAGATTTCTCTACAATCTTGCTATGTCGGCTCAATAATCATCAAACCAAAAATTACTTTTTTTACCCTGACAAACTAGAAGACAAAATTCCTTTATTTTAGACAAATTAACTATTTTCAACTCCTTGAATTTCTCTTGAATAAGGCTATCGGCTGACTGTTGGAGTTCTTGTACTTCTACTTTAATACCTGCAACTCTTGCAGCATCATAAATAATCTTGCGTGTTGCGATCGCATCTAATAAACCAGGAACCTGG
Organism: Scytonema sp. PRP1; assembly: GCF_036697665.2. Taxonomy (NCBI): domain Bacteria; kingdom Bacillati; phylum Cyanobacteriota; class Cyanophyceae; order Nostocales; family Scytonemataceae; genus Scytonema; species Scytonema sp. PRP1. The sequence continues at coordinate 121,195 of NZ_JBAHYJ020000014.1, forward strand.
CAGGAAAGTTTCAGTTGTTCTAGCATATCTTTCCCAGAGACATTCAACACTTTTAACATCATCTTATTCCTCTGATTATTAACAATTTTTTTGATGGGTACGAAAGAAACCAGGTTTAGAGTCAATTTCTGCGTCAGTTCTGAGTCCAGATACTATTAAAATAGTCAACAGTTATCATTGGTAACTAATAACGGATAACTCGTTAACTGTTAGTTAAAGCTCTAAACCACCTTTTTGCAGCTTTTTAAACGGATCTAAAATGAAATCAATCACGCGTCGCTGACGAACAATCACTTCTGCCGTTGCTGTCTGACCAGGGGTTAAGGGAATATGTTTGTTACCAGATTGGATATGAGCCTGATTCAGGGAGATTTCCAATTCAAAAGTTTCTATTTTTCCTTGGGATTGGTTTTGTTGCTGTTGAACCTGAATTGCCAGTAGCAATTGGTTTTTGATGAGTTCTAGTTGTGAGTGCCGATTTATGAGTCCTTCTAGCTTTGCCTGCGCCTGTTTAAAATCGGTTTGCAGTACATCTGACTGTAGTTCTACCAGTAACTGTCCGGCTCGAACTTGCTCTCCTTCTTTCACCCTCACAGCAGTGATACTGGCGGTGACTTGAGAATCTAATCTTTGCGTTGCGCCTAGTGGTTCGATACGTCCTCTAGCAGTTCCTGTCTCATCAACTTGAGACAGCATAGCCCACGGTAAGGCGATCGCACTAAAACCTATCAGCAAATACAGCAAAGAACGCGTCCAAAGACGAGGTAAAGCATCTAGTAATTCCTCTGTACCGTAAAACCAATCTTTGGCATTAACTGCTACAGCATTATTTTCCTCAACTGAATTAGGTGGAGTGCTCAGTTGCTGATCATCGGTTGGGGTGAATGGTGATGATGAATTATTGGATGGATGAGGCATAGTTTGTGATCAAAGGAATACTGTCAACCTACTTGAGCAAGTTGTTGTTGATTGAGGTAGTAGTAATGACCTTTTTTGGCGATTAATTCCTTGTGAGTACCGCTTTCCACCAAAACACCTTGATCTAACACCAGAATCAAGTCAGCATTGCGAATGGTAGAAAGTCGATGGGCAATAATCAAGCTGGTACGTCCTTGGAGAATTGTTTTCAAATTGTTTTGAATGATGCGTTCTGATTCTGCATCGAGGTGACTGGTTGCTTCATCGAAAATTAACAACCGGGGATTACCTAATAAAGCACGAGCAATTGCTAGACGTTGGCGTTGTCCACCAGAGAGCATTCCGCCGCCTTCACCGATTTGGGTTTCGTAACCCATAGGTAATTGCTGAATAAATTCCGAAGCCCCTGCTAGATCCGCCGCTTGGGTAATCTCTTCTAAAGTGGCTTCTGGGTGAGCGATGCTAATGTTTTCCCGAATCGTACCGCCGAACAAAAAGGTTTCTTGATCGACAACACCAATTTGTTGTCGTAGCGATCGCATCTGAAGACTCGTCACATCATGACCATCAATCAATACTTTGCCATTTGTCGGGGTATATAAACCTAAAATCAGCTTGGAAAGGGTTGTTTTCCCGGAACCGCTACGCCCTACAACCGCTACGGTTTGCTCAGGCTGAATTTCAAAACTGAGGTTTTCCAGTACGTTGATATCACTTTCTGGGTGATAGCGGAAAGTCACATCACGAAAGCGAATGTAACCCCGCAGTCTTGGCAAAGATTGGCGTGGTTGATGTTGTAAGTCTTCTTCTGGTTCGGCGTCTAGAACATCATTAATCCGTTCGGTGGAAACCATCACCTCTTGTAATTGATTCCACAGTACTGTCAAGCGTTGGAAAGGATGAATGATGTTACCCAACAACATATTGAAGGCAACGAGTTGCCCAATTGTCAGTTGGTTGTGAATCACTAGCCATGCTCCAAACCATAATAATGCTGTATTTGCCACTGATTCGATGCTAGAACTGAAAACTTGCAGTTGGTTAGCAATGACTTGTGCGCCAAACATTTTTTTTATCAAATTATTTAGCAGTTCTTCCCAACGCCAGCGCACCGTTTGTTCAATTGCCATTGAGCGAATCGAGCGAATTCCTGTCAGGGCTTGAATTAAATAACTGTTCTCGTTGGCTAAAGCATTAAAAACTTCACGGTTGATGCGGCGGAACAAAGGTGTAGCAAGCAGCGCCAGAATAAAAAATGGCGGCACAATCAACAGCACTAACAATGCCATTTGCCAGCTATACCAAAACATCAAACCCACATAGATAAACACCGTCAGTAAATCAAGAATGATTGACAGTGCTTCGCCAGTCAGGAAACGCTGAATTTTTTGGTTTTCTTGAACGCGAGAAACAATATCGCCGACGTAACGCGACTCAAAAAAGGCTAGAGGAAGGCGGAAGGTATGTTTGATAAAACCTACCATCAACGCAGTTCCAATGCGGTTCGCTGTGTGATCTAGCAGGTATTGTCGTAGTCCGTTCATGGCGACGCGGAACAAACCAAAAATCAGCAACCCTAACCCAATGGCAGTTAAGGTGAGGGTACTACCTTGGACAATCACTCTGTCTAACAGTAACTGGGTGAACAGAGGTGTGACTAGTCCAAACACCTGGATAAATACCGAAGCAATGAAGACTTCCACCAGGACTTGCCAATGTGGTTTGACTAACTCCCACAACTGCCAGAATGGTGTACTCGCTTCTTGGCTTTCTTTGAGTTCTGCTGTCGGTTGCACTAATAAGGCATAACCAGTCCACCCTGCTTTAAACTCAGCATAAGTGAGGGTGCGTTGACCGATGGCAGGATCGCCGACAATCACCCGTTTAGGAGTGATTTCATAGACGACGATGTAATGCTTGCCTTGCCAGTGGGCGATCGCTGGTAGGGGTTGTTGTGCCAATTTGTCCAGGCTGGCTTTTACTGGACGAGTCGCAAAACCGATACTTTCTGCTGCGGCTGCTAAACCTTGTAGAGATGCGCCAGTCCGCCTGACGACCAGGCACGTAGCGAACTGTCAAGTTTTCTACATAGTTTTCTGTACCAGCAACCAACTCTTTACCCAAAGCTGCATCCTCCTCGCCCCAGATCATCAACGTTGGCACTTTCAAAACTCCCCAACCTCGGTCAAGTAACCAGGACTGAAAAAAGTTGCGATACCAATTGACCATTGCAGTTAATGCTCCGGGTTTGGCTGCAGCCTCTTTGTAGATTTCAAGATCTGTAGCAGAAAACACATCTTTATCAACTACGAAATTTGTGAAACCACCTTTGAGGAATTGATAATCTGAGCGACGAAACAAGGCTTCTGGTAGCCAGGGGAGTTGAAACAGAAAAAAGTACCAACTTCGGAGTAACTGTTGGGGGGTTCGCAAAGCAGAAATGATTTTCGCTAAATGAGGAGCATTCATTACAATGAGCTGCTCTACCATTTCAGGATGAGTATAGGCAAATTCCCAAGCAACTGCTCCGCCACGATTATGCCCAACTAGGACACAACTTTCAAATCCGAGTCCTTCAATAACTGCTTTCACATCTGAGATCGCATCTTCCACTCTATAAGCATTTTTGTTTTTGGGTTTGTCGCTATCGTTATGCCCGCGCAGATCAACCGCTACAACCTTGTAGTTTTCTGAAAACTCAGGGATTTGATGCCGCCACGAGTACCAGAATGCAGGGAATCCATGCAGCATTAGCATAAGCTTGCCTTCTCCCTGCGTGACGTAATGAATTTTGACCCCGTTGTTATCGATGAAGTTGTGTTGCCAGTTTCCCTGATATTCCACGTGCGAGAACTCCGCAGCAAGTAACAATCTTCCCAAAGTCTATCAAGCAACACCGACTAAACGGTGAACATCTCACCGAGAATAAGAAAATCAATTTTTAATGATCTGAGACTGCCCAATCTTCCAAAAATAGCTGGAAATCAAATTGGTGATGATATGAGCAACAATTGGCACCAATAAGTTACCACTCAAAAGAGCACTATAACCCAGAAATAATCCGACAATGCTTGCCCAAACCACATAGGGCCATTGTTGGGAACCACTTAGGTGTAATACACCAAAGCAAGCACTTGAGAGGATCACAGCGAAATGGTCGTATCCAAAGGCTGGTATCATCACACCCCGAAATAACAATTCTTCACTTAATCCTGGTAGTAACCCTAGCCATATCAAGTCTGGCAAAGCTAAGGGTTTTAGTACCATTTCTAAGTAATAATTGGCACTTCTACGGTAGTCAGGCCATACGCGATAAGCTAAGCCACTCAAGGCGGTAATGCATAAACCCAACAACACCCCCCAAAGCAACTCAGTTTCGTGCCAGCGCCATGACATTAAGGAAAAGCGACCAAATTGCAGCCACACCTTAGCAATTATCCACAAAAGAATTGCAGTCGCTCCCATCGCCACCAGCACTTGAGTGCGTGTCAAATAAGGGATTTCTGGCTCTTGCTTCTGCTGTTGTGCCACGGGATACCACCAGGAGTAGACGACAAGGGAGATAGGGAAATGGAGAGAATTAGATAGTTAATGACCGTAAAGGAGATATATTTGGGCTAAGAGCAGATGGGTTAATGCCTGCTTTCAGGGCAACTAATACACCTACTGCCTCTAAATAAGAGTTCACCTGTATTGATTTTATCCCTAAAGGTTCCGGACGAACTCGTACTTGAGTCTGATTTTCCTCTACGGTAATAATTTGACATCGCTTACTGTGACTTAAAGTGAGCAAGGCGCTACTGCCACAAGCAGTTGCTGGTACAATCGCGGCATCAATTTGGTTTGCCCAAATGTCACCAAATTCAGACAATTTATCAGACGCTTTGGGAATAAACTGGGGTGCGCGGCTCAAACCAACAAGCACGCTTGGTAAAAAAGTATAGCCTAATTCTTCGGCAGCGGAACGAGGAGATAAATTTGGATCTAGAGATGGGGGAAAGAATGCGGGAGAATGGGCGCAAGGAATTTGAAAAGTTCGCACTACCAAATGGCTGATCACAGCTTCTGCACCAGCGATGGGATCGACTCCTTTACCGTGGCGGTAGTTTTGATCGGCAACTTCATCAAGAGTATCGGGAAAACGAGCAACTACGGCGATCGCCTCTGCCCCCGCCCTCTTAATTAGGACTTCCGCCGCCCGTAACAAACTATCTGGGTTGCCTATCGTTCCCCAACTTGCCCCAGAAGTTGCTTGCCGTAATTCCACATTTAACGGTGCGTCAGTTATGACATAATCTGTTAAGGATAATCCTAGAGTTGCTCTAGCTGCATCCGCTGCTTGCAGGTGTCTGTGCCGTAACTCTGGTTCAATTGCTTGATCAAGAACTAAACCTATCCGATTTTGGTGAACTGGGCGCAAACCCCAGCATAAGGCTGCAAATTTGTCAAGCCCGTAACCTTCAACGTACAAAGTGTTGGACAAGTTCCAGTATAAGCTGGCACCGTTGAGGACATTAGGGTGAGTGATCAGGCGATCGCAAACCTGTGCGAAAGCCTTTGCAACTGGCAATGCATCTCCTGCATAACCCCCGATTGCTGCCCCAACCCCAGTAGGAACAATTAAGATAGCGGTATATGGACGCACAAATAAATTCAAAAATTTAAAGTCAAAAGAAGTTGTAGAGACGCGCTGAATCAAAGCGTCTGTACATTTGTTAGTTGTAGAGACGCGCCATGGCGTTAGTTGTAGAGACGCGCTGAATCAAAGCGTCTGTACATTTGTTAGTTGTAGAGACGCGCCATGGCGCGTCTTAGTTGTTTTTACTATTTGCTATTAGCTTTCTGTGGTGACAACAGCTTCAACAGTGCATGCTTGTTGTTCCACATCCACAGATGTAATTGCCCACCGCAAAGGTTCTCCCTGTTTTTTCAACTCTGCTTCAATGACTTTTTGCAGTTCTGTGGGAGTTTCTTGTAGGTCAATTTCTGCTGTAATAAAATGAGTTGTCATTATTTTACTCCTGACTTATCTAAAGACGCGCCATGGTGCGTCTCTACATTATTTACCAAATTGCAACTGATAAACAATTTCTTCCTTTTCGGTTTCAATTTTTAAATCGGAACGAGGATAAGCGACACAAAGCAATACATAGCCCTGTTTTTGTAGTTCTGGACTCACGCCCATACCATCACTTTGATCCACAGTCCCAGAGACAATTTGGGCAGCGCAAGTCGTGCAAACACCGGCATGACAGGAACTCGGTAACTCTAAACCAGCTGCATCAGCAACTGATAGGACGGTTTGATTTTCGGGAACTTGCAAAGTATGAGTTTTGCCTTGGTGGTTAATTTCAACGGTGTAAGTTTCGGGCATATACAATAGCGGTGCTATGCAACGGATAAGTCAAATATCCTATCTTATAAATAGGTGGACAACTCAATAAAGAATCGCCAGCAATCATAGCTAACTGGAAAGAACTTGACTAGCTAGGGCGCTAACCAGTGATAATTATAAGTCCTTGCTAGACAAAAAACTTAACCAAGGGAGACTTCTTGGCGGTTATCGACTGAATTTTTGGACTGACTATTTGGAGAAGATAATGCTGGAATCATACCGCAGACACGTTGCTGAAAGAGCCGCACTAGGAATTCCCCCCTGCCTTTAGATGCAAATCAAACATCTGAATTGTGCGAATTACTGAAAAATCCGCCTGCGGGTGAAGAGGATACATTACTGGAATTGTTGCGCGATCGCGTTTCCCCTGGAGTCGATCCCGCAGCTTACGTCAAAGCTGGGTTTCTCACCGGCATTGCCAAAGAGGAAATCACCAGCCCCTTAATTGCCCCCATCGAAGCAGTGCAATTGCTAGGCACAATGGTGGGTGGCTACAACGTCCAATCATTAATCGAACTGCTGCAAACGCCCACCGTATCCGTATCGTTATCTTCCGAAACACCATTGGTGATGGGCGGACAAGGAAAGGAACCTATAGCAGCATACGCCGCAGTGGCATTAAGCAAAATCTTGCTGGTGTATGACGCCTTCCACGATATTTTGGAATTATCTAAAACCAATCCCTTCGCCAAGCGGGTGATAGACTCTTGGGCAGAAGCTGAGTGGTTCACTGTTCGTCCGACGATACCAGAATTCGTCAACGTTACCGTCTTCAAAGTTCCTGGCGAGACGAATACCGACGACTTATCCCCCGCACCCCAGGCTATGACTCGCCCGGATATTCCCTTACACGCCTTGGCGATGTTGGAAAGCAAAATGCCTGGGGCGCTGCAAACCATTGCTGAGTTGAAGAAAAAGGGGTATCCCGTCGCCTACGTAGGAGATGTGGTGGGTACAGGTTCCTCCCGTAAATCGGCAATTAATTCCGTGTTATGGCACATGGGGCATGATATTCCCTATGTACCAAACAAGCGGGCGGGCGGGTATATTTTAGGCGGTTCTATTGCGCCTATCTTCTTCAACACCGCCGAAGATGCTGGTGCTTTGCCTATCCAGTGCGATGTCACCAAGATGGAAACCGGCATGGTGATTACCATCTACCCCTACAGAGGAGAAATCACCAATGAAGCTGGCGAAGTGATTTCCACCTTCACCCTGAAACCTGACACCATCCTAGATGAAGTCCGCGCCGGGGGACGTATTCCCCTGCTTATCGGACGCACTCTCACCGATAAAACCCGCCAAGCACTGGGTTTAGAACCCACAGCACTCTTTACCCGTCCCCAGCAATCCGCTGATACAGGCAAAGGCTACACCTTAGCACAGAAAATGGTGGGTAAAGCCTGTGGTTTACCCGGTGTCCATCCCGGTACATCATGCGAACCGATCATCACAACCGTTGGTTCTCAGGATACCACCGGACCGATGACTCGCGATGAATTGAAAGAACTTGCTTGTCTCGGTTTCAGTGCAGACTTGGTGATGCAGAGTTTCTGCCACACCGCAGCTTATCCCAAACCAGTTGACATCAAAACTCATCATGAATTGCCCGACTTTTTCGCCTCTCGTGGCGGTGTCGCATTACGCCCTGGCGATGGGATCATCCACTCCTGGTTAAACCGGATGCTACTTCCTGATACCGTGGGGACTGGCGGCGACTCCCACACCCGCTTTCCCTTAGGGATTTCCTTCCCTGCTGGTTCCGGGTTAGTAGCGTTTGCGGCGGCGTTGGGTGTCATGCCTTTGGATATGCCAGAATCTGTTTTGGTGCGGTTCAAAGGTGAATTGCAACCCGGTGTTACCCTCAGAGATGTTGTGAATGTCATTCCCTACGTGGCAATTCAAAAAGGTTTGCTGACGGTAGAGAAGCAGAATAAGAAAAATGTCTTCGCTGGGCGGATAATGGAAATAGAAGGTTTGCCAGATTTGAAAGTTGAGCAAGCTTTTGAACTCACCGACGCTAGCGCCGAACGTTCTTGTGCTGGTTGCACGATTAAGCTGAGTATTGAGACAGTTTCCGAATATCTGCGTTCCAACGTAGCGCTGTTGAAGAACATGGTAGCACGGGGTTATCAAGATGCCCGCACGATTTTGCGTCGCGTTGCCAAGATGGAAGAGTGGTTAGCAAACCCTGTGCTTTTGGAAGCCGATGCAGACGCAGAATACGCGGAAATTATCGAAATTGATTTGAACGAAATTAAAGAACCCATTGTTGCTGCTCCCAATGACCCCGATAATGTGAAATTATTATCGGAAGTTGCCAATGATCCGGTGCAAGAAGTTTTCCTCGGTTCTTGTATGACGAATATCGGTCATTATCGCGCAATGGGTAAGGTGTTAGAAGGTGCAGGTTCAGTGAAGACTCGCCTGTGGATTTCTCCGCCAACTCGCATGGATGAACACCAACTCAAAGAAGAAGGTGTGTATGCCATTTTTGGTGCTGCAGGTGCGCGGACAGAAATGCCTGGTTGCAGCTTGTGCATGGGTAATCAAGCGCGGGTTGCTGATGGTACAACTGTGTTTTCAACTTCAACGCGCAACTTCAATAATCGCATGGGTAAAGATGCGCGAGTTTATCTTGGTTCAGCGGAATTAGCAGCAGTTTGTGCGCTGTTAGGAAGGATTCCCACTGTGCAGGAATATCTGGACATTGTGGCGAATAAAATTCATCCTTTTGCTGATAATTTGTATCGGTATTTAAACTTTGATCAAATTGCCGGTTTTGAGGATGAAGGAAGAGTGATTTCGTTGGAAGAGATGCCCAGGATTGAAGATATTTTGGGTATGCCAACTAGTAGCCTGCGCTAGATAATAAAAGTAGGGTGGGCAATGCCCACCTTATTGTTCTGCTATGTAAAATTCTCTATATTAAAAGCCTTGTGAAAAGATGCGATTACTGCGAAACAAACACTACTTATTCTAAAATACTGAGGTTATCTGACTTTTCGCTATTGCATTTTACACAAAGAAGCTGAAGATTTTGCCATACCGTTAGTCCCCCCTTGGAAAACGGATGAATATGATCAGCTCTTAATTGCCCAAATCCTTTTGTACCACGAAATACTTTCTTGCATATTGGGCATACATAACCCCCCAACTCCTCATTAAAGTTCATCCTGAAATAAGCTTCTTTCCAGCTTAAGGGAAAGGTTCTTTGATATGGATCGCATAGCTGTAAACCCTTAAAAGATTCAGACATTATTTTGCAGAATTATTCCAGCAATTTCCACTGCTTTATTGCATTGCATCTTTTGTCCTCTTTGACCAGTCCATCGTCCTTTAGGTTCTGGATAGGCATCATTATTACCGAGTATGTCTCGACCTAACTGCCGAGGACGACGAATAAAGTTTCCTAAGCTGTTCCACTGTGAATTAGATAAGCTATCTGGTGATACTTGCAGTTCGACAGCTCCTGCAATAAATAAAGCTAGTTGCTTGTATGTATCAACACTAATCCCTGGTAATCCCCTTGAAAGAATCCTATAGATCCATTCAGCAAATTCTGGGAAGTAATGATTAGAGATTTCATCCAGGGATGACACAAGGGGTGGACTACTGGCTTCTGAATCTTGATATTGGAGTTGAGCGCAGTAAATATCTAGAGCTTCTTCCGTAGTTCCTCGGAATACAATACCTAGATGATTTGTGCCACCAGATGTATTTAAAATATCGTTAAATTTATTGCGCTCAAGGCAGATTAAGTACCAAAGAAACATCAGTGATGGTGTCTGACCTTTAGCCTTCTCCTTACCACCCCACCAGTTATACCATTCTGTTTTCGCCTGTCGATTACTGTCCCAAGGATTTGTAATTCCTCTTTCCTGTGCAGAATTGATCATACGCTTTGCCGACTCACTATCGCAATGTATTCCAGCAAGACGAATGAAGAAAACACTTTTAGATTGACTGTAATAAGCCAGGCGAATATCTTGACCTGTCAGTGGAGTTCCACCTTCATTAATTCTTCTAAATACTTCAAGCTTAACCCCCAAAGGCATACTTTTTGGCAAAAAGATAATAGTCAGGGGATATTTGTTAAAAATTTTTCTTAAATCATTAGGTAATTCATTATAATTTTTGCCGCGATATTGAATTGCTTGTGGGAGTAAGTAATCAATACTATCGTCATCACTAATCTTGAGTTCGTTTTTAGAGAACTGTAAAATAGTGGTCAGTCTTTGCTGTCCATCAATGACCTCAGAATCACCGTTATCGTCTTCACAAAAAAAGAAAGCAGGAATAGTTAAATTATTTAACAAAGATTCAATGAAAAGTGACTTTTTCCGGTCATCCCACTGGTCACAATCCCGCTGGTAGTCAGGAATGTAAACCTCCCGATTCTCCAACCTGTTAACAATAGTTTGTATACTTTCACTTTGTGATCTAGTTGCATCTTTAACCAAGGGAAGGTCAAAATAATCACTCATAATAATTTTTTGTATAAAAAAGTCGCAAATGGCGCTTATCATACTAGCACAAGTCTGATCGCACCCTCCCACACCCCCGAAAAACCTAACCCCCAACCCCCTTCCCTACGGGGGAAGGGGGGTTTTTTATTCCCCTCCCCTCTTAGGGGAGGGGTTAGGGAGAGGTCACACCGAGGCAAAAAAGCTCACCCCTGCATCACAGCATCCAACAACTTACCTGCGCCAAACCGGACTGGATCGGTACAAGGTAGACCAGTTTCAGCCTCGGTTTGGGCGATCGCATCCAATGCCTGTGACTCATCCATATGACCAGTGTTAAGAGCGATACCTACCACAGGTACAAGTCCAAAGGCACCACCTGCACTGGCGACCATTTCGTAAAGCCTTACCACTTCTGTTAAAGGCGGAATTGAAACACCAACATTCCTGACTTCAGTTTGTCCGGCACGATGTACCAGTATCAACTGTGTTGGTTGCGAACCACGTATCAAAGGTAACGTTGCTGTGGAACCCGGGTGCAGCAGCGAACCTTGTCCTTCAATGTGCAGAATGTCGTAGTTTTTACCATAGCGCATGACCATTTGTTCTACAGCACCGGCGGCAAAGTCCACCCGCACTGCATCCAATGGCACACCATCCCCTTCTAACATCAAACCAGTTTGACCTGTGGCAAGGAACTTAGTATGCCAGCCCCGCAGTCGTGACGCCCAATGTAACTCTAGGCTAGTTGACATTTTGCCAACTGCCATATCGGTACCTACAGTCAAAACCCGCCGACACGGGAGAGTGCGTGCCATACCGCTGGCAACACCGATATTAGCTGGTTCTTTGCGCACATCCCAAATAACTTGCCCAGGTTTCAGCAGTGTCTTTAACTCCGGTATGGTTGCCAGAGGTGTGTGCAAGCCGTTCACCACCGACATCCCAGCTGTGACAGCGTCCTTGAGTTCATGCCAATAATCATCTGGCAAAGCGCCGCCTTTGGGCGCAATGCCAATAACTAAAACTTCCGGTTTGTACTCCAGTGCTGCTGCAACCGATGAGACTATCGGCACATCACGCTTGATACCTGTTAATTCGGTCAAGGATTTGCCTGCACATTCGCGATCAATCGCTGCTACGATTGGGGCTTCAGCATAGCGTAAAATTGACAGCCCAGTTTTGCCATAAGGTCCCTTGATTCCCTCATGCAATAGGATAGCGATCCGTTGATTAAGCGCCAGACGCACTGCGTTGTACCCCCAACCCTGGTAAATCGTTTGGTAAAATTCTCCCGTCCTGTACAAATGCACCTATAAAAGGGTCATCTATTAAATTCAGGTGACTATCCAAATCGAGATAGTCAGCTAGTGGTGCAAGTTGTGAGAAAGCTGTATTCGCTAGCGTACTGTCGGAATAGCAACCGAACATCACTTGTAACCCATGTGACCGCGCTGTATGTACCATCCGCATTGCTTCGGTTAAGCCCCCTGATTTCATGAGTTTGATATTAATTCCATCCACACAGTTTGCCAATTTTGGAATATCGGAGCTATTAAAGCAACTTTCATCGACAAAAATAGGTAGAGAAATTTGCTTCTTCAATTCGGCTAAATTTTCTTCCTGCCCTCTTGGCAATGGCTGCTCTACATACTTTACACCTATATCGACAAGCCAATTGCACATAAGTACTGCATCTTCCAAACTCCAACCCCCGTTTGCATCAACGTACAGCTCTAACGCTGGTGCTTCTTCTCGCACTGCCATTAACATTTTCTGATCTGCAGCAATGCCATCCGGACTACCCAACTTTATCTTCAAAACACGCACATCGGTCAATTGCAACCAATCCCGCGCCCTAGCCCTAGCCCCTTGAGGCGAATTGATACCAATTGTTACTGAAGTTGGTACTATGGCGTTGCGATTCAGCCCCCACATCTGCCACAGAGGTAACCCCACACGCTTTCCCAACCAGTCGTGCATAGCTACATCCAGCGCCGCCTTTACAGATGAGGGAACAAGCGCTTTTGTTAACACTTGCTCGATTTCTTGCCTTTGCAATGGGCTGAATGCTTGCAAAGAAGGCGCGACTTGCAGCAAAGCATCTTTTATGATCTCAGTTGATTGCGGATGAGTGCCCACACTGAATGGCGATGCTTCCCCCAGCCTTCAATCCCATCTTGCGAAATCCTCACCCATACATTCGTCGTTTGTGCCGTTGTGCCGCGACTGATGGTCAAAGGAAAGCGCTTGTTTACGGTAAATATTTCTACTTGAATTTGCATGATAATGCATGATATTACGGTATACTTGCTTTCGTTTTGACATCAAAGCTTAGTTTAGTTTTTTACCCACATTGAGTCTCTGTTATACTTTTTTACAATTCTAAATTTTTGCTATTACCTTTTTACATATTTTGGTATCTAGTTTTTCTATGACAAACTTAAAAAAATGGAAACTTTTGCGCTCCAAAATGGTCTTGGATCATCACTGGTGCCAAGTTAGACAAGATGAAATACAATTACCCAATGGTAGAATTATAGATGATTATTTTGTAAATATTAGACTAGAAATTGCTGTAATTTTACCTATTACCAGCAGCAGAGAGATTGTTTTCGTACGGCAATATAGATATGCGGTAGATGAATTTTTGTTAGAACTCCCTGCTGGCAGATTCAACCCTGCACAAGAGAGTGCTGAAGCCGCAGCTGTGCGAGAAATGCAAGAAGAAACTGGTTATATCGCCCAACAGGTGACAAAAATAGCAACGCTATATGACAACCCTACCAAAGATACAAATAAAGTACATTTATTTTTAGCAGAAAATGTGATAAAGTCCGGAGAACAAAAACTAGATATTACAGAAGAGATAGAAGTTCTCCTTATTCCTGTGGAATCAGTTAGGGATAAAATCCTTAAAGGAGAAATTTCTGTAGCGGGAACTGTTGCAGCTATTTGTTTGGGTTTGAATTTCCTTAATAATGACAGCCATAACAAATAAATGTGCAATGGCTTAATTTTGTTCGTTTCAATACAATTCGTGTTTCCAACCGTTTTATTCACATTTAGTAAGATAAGTTGCCATCTTACAGCCAAGTATATACATACTTCGTTAAGTGTTTATAAAAACAATAATATTTTCCCTCATATACGACAATACAAGCCTTTCCAGCCTGCTTACGTAGGCTTTCTTTGTATACCTACACGCTTATAGAGTGTAGGTGCAAGATATGAAATAACAACATTCGTTCTTTAAGTTCATACTAAACTGGCTAAACTTGCCTGTTCAAATCTGGGAACTGAATAGAAGATAGAGGAACAAACAACTGCATAAGTCAAATTGACTTGCACCTATTGCAGGTTGGTAGCGAAGGAAAGGCGAATCTCAAAGCAAAGTGAGTCTTCCAACATTACCAACAGAACAATGGAAACACTATTTACACAACTGAACAATTGAAGAGGTAAAGTATGGCATCTCAAAATCTCCCAGTTCTGATTAAGGGTAGCAATGGTCAAGCAGTGAAATTAGTACAACAGCTGCTGAACGCTTATGTGCCTTATATTAAAAATGCTAAAAGTATTAAAGAAGACTCAGACTTTGGTCAAAACACAGAGCAAGCTGTCATAACCTTCCAAAAAGCATACCGAAACCAGTTTGATGGTACTTTGGAAGGCGATGGAAAAGTCGGTAATTTGACTTGGCGTGCCTTGGGTGATTTTGGTTATAGACACTCTCCTGCAGGTCAATCATAGTAGCTTCTGGAGTCACTTACTCCACCCCAAAACCGAATAATTCAAACCTCAATAATTCCAACTACAGATAAACACCAAGCCAACACATATGACGGTTTATCTGTGGCAAACATCAGAAAAAAATCAACACCAAAAAGATAATTCAAGGAGTCTAAATCATGACAACTGCAATTCAATCTGCAACCTTACCAGTACTGCAAAACGGTGACACAGGAGAAGCCGTGAGATTGCTACAACAACTGCTGATTACTTTTAATTATCTTGACAAGGATCAGTTCGACGCTAAATTCGGTCAAAACACAAAGAATGCTGTAATTCAGTTTCAACGTTTTTGGTTTGGTCAAGACCCTTCAAAACAAGATGGTATTGTTGGTCCAAATACCTGGGATGCTTTAGGCGAAGCTGCTAAGGCTAAAGAGTGAAGCTAGCCTTTGTAGGTTAAGGAGTGACTCCTTAACCTAACTAGAAATGACGCACTTTACAAACAAGTCGTTGTGTATATTGCCCAAGGCGTTCAGTTTGTCAGCGATTGAAGAGCATTGTTTTCCATTTCTATTCCTTCGGTGCATAAGTTAATTCATGCTTACACCGATTCAGAATACACAAAGCTTAGCTCAAAAAAGCTTACAGCTATTTTCAGCTAATTGAACCACAGATTTTTGTAGGGGCACGGCAATGCCGTGCCCCTACCCCGTGGTTTATTTACTTGAAAAACGCTGTAACTTTCATTGTTCAACTTTACTCAAATAACACAAAGGAGAAAATTATGTCTACTATTTCTGAGCCAATTCTGCGTCTTGGTAGCGAAGGTGCAGATGTCAAACGTCTGCAAGAGTATCTAAATGCTCATGGCTACCATATAGCAGCCGACGGCATATTTGGTGCGAAAACCGAAGCGGCTGTTCAGAATTTCCAAAGAAGTCATGGTTTGACGCCGGATGGAATTGTCGGACCTAAAACCTGGGCAGCTATAGAAGGAGGAATCGGCTAACACATTTAGTAGTACAAATTATTCCTAGCAACATAGTAGCTTAATCTCAAATCCCAGAAGCGCGATCGCCTACACCGGACGTTCCGCGTCATCGCCCTTTGGCTGCTTTGTGCATGAGCGATCGCCTACAGCACGCCTAGTGTAAGTGTGTTGAGCGATCGCCTCCGGCAGTGCGCTCCGCGCAATCGCTCTTTGGCGGCTTTGTGCATGAGCGATCGCCTGAGTAAGCTAAACCACATCTAGTTTGCATATTTAAAATTTTTGTAACTCTTGTGGGGTGGGCATCTTGCCCGCCCTAATTATGCAATTTAAATGTGGAACAGCTTATGATTCCGTTTGCGCGTTAGCGGAGCTTACCGTTCGCGTAGCCTTCCGCAGGAAAGGTATCGCCTAACCATGATTCGTCCATGCGATCGCCCTTGGCGTTACCCCACCCCGGTTTTGTCTAACGCCAAAACCTCCCCTCCCCTTAGCAAGGGGAGGGGATTAAGGGGTGGGGTGAAATCAACGTGGAATAAACCTTTGAACGTGATTGTTGACACCTATGGGTAGAGTCACACCACTAGCCCCTCCCCCGACACACCCACAAC